>JBGGMZ010000052.1:0-11545 GCA_041287745.1 Chthoniobacter sp.
CCGGTCGTCCCGGTGCGGGTGGAGTATTATCATCTCAATGGCACGACGGCATCTTTCAACCTCCAGTGGAAGCCACCCGGCGGCGGCTCTTATGTCAGCATCCCGACCACAAGCATTTTCCTGGCGAGCACATGAACCGGCGCCAACGGCTGGGCGGGCCTGTATTGGACAAATATCGGTGGCGCCGCGCCCAGTCCTGCAAATTCGACGGTCACGATCTCGATCGCTTCTCCGGCCGTCATCACTTGGAATTCGCACGGCTTGATCCCGGGAACGCCAGTGGTTTTCACAACGAGTTCGGGCGGCGCGCTGCCCACGGGATTGACCGCGGGGGCCACTTACTACGTGCTTTCGACCGGTCTCAGCACCAATACTTTTCAAGTATCCACCACCCCGGGGGGAACGACCGTCAACACTTCGGGTTCACAATCGGGCACACAAACCGCCTCGAGTTTCACTGAACTCTATAGCGTGCCGCGCTATGGCGATTACCCGAGTTCGCTGGCGAACCTGAGCTTCTCCAGCCAGCCCTCGACGACGCTGCCCAACGCGAATAACTATTCCATTCGCTGGGACGGATATCTCTCGCCCACCGAGACGTCGACCGTGACGATGACGATCGCCTCCCCCTGCGTCGTTACCTACAACAACCACGGCCTCCAGGCCGGCGCTCCCGTCGTTTTCAGTACGACCAGCGCGCTCCCCACCGGGCTCATCGCCGGGACGACCTATTACGTGATGGCCGCCAATCTGGCCACCAATACCTTCCAAGTCTCCACGACTCCGGGCGGCAGCGCGGTCAATACCAGCGGCTCGCAATCCGGAACCCACACGGTAGTCGCCGGTGGCACAGATAGTTACACCTTCGATGTTCAGGCTTCGGACGGAGCGCGCGTATATCTGGACACGAACCAAAACGGCACATTCGATGCCGGCGAAACGATCATCGACGCTTGGGCTGGTCAAGCGGTCAGCACCCCCTTGGCGAGCAGCACCTATTCGCTGACCGCCGGGCAGCTCTACAAGTTCCGTGTCGAATACTTCGACGGCAGCTCGAGCAACGCGCTGGTAAAGGTGCGCATGAAATCGAGCGCCACCGGCACCATGGCGCCAATTCCAGCGGGTTGTGTCTTCCGAGCGGATCCAATGACCAGCGTGGCCACCACGACGAACGGTCTATGGGCTACCTACTTCAACAACGCTACCCTGATTAATCCCCCGCTCTACGCGGTGCATGACGCCAGCACGAGCACCCTCACCAATACCTACGGCGCCTCCAAACCCGGTGCCGGCAGTCTCGGCTCGGCCGGAAGTAACAACTGGGCCGGCCGTTTCGATACCTATATCAAGACCAATGCCACTGCGGGCGTCTACGGGTTCCAGTTGGTCGCGACCACCGCAGGCCGCCTGATCTTCAATAACACGGAAGTGATTCCCTTCACGGCCGGAACGTCCACGGGCACCACGGCGAGCCTGACGGCCAATACGCTCTACCCCGCCCGCGTCGAGTTTTACGATGTCAGTGCGAATGGCTCGGCGATCCTGAGCTGGAAACCGGGAAATACCGGCAGCTTTGTCACGGTGCCTGCAACGAACTTCTTCCAGGACGCGGGCGGGACGATCGCTGGCGTGGCAGGCAACTACTGGACCAACACCGCTTTCCTAGGCGTTCCTTCGTTCTCCGATTTCCAGACACAGATCAACTATAACAAAGGCAGCGGTCAGCCAGGCGATACCTGGGCCGTGACAAACTTCTCCGCTACGTGGGATGGCTATCTCGCGGCCGCAACGGCCGGCACCTACACCTTCAGCCTCCAGGCTCAATCCAAAGCCCGGCTCTACGTCAATGGCACCCTGGTCGTTGACGGTTGGTCCACTCCCAACTCCGCCGCGACAGCTCCGCTGACGGGCACGATCAGCCTACCCGGCGGCACGAATGCACGTGTGCCGATCCACGTTGATTTCGCCAGCAGTACGAGCGGCGCGTTCCTCACCATCCTCTGGCAGCCCCCGACGCAGGCCAGCCTGACGACGGTTCCAAACAGCGTGGTGTTCCGCGATGCCACGACCTCGCAGCAAGGGCTGCTCGCCACTTACTATCCCAACCCCACCCAGACCGCGCCTTTCTTCTATCAGGTCACCGAGAATAACAACCCCGAGCTGAGCTATTTCTACGGCGCCGGTCGACCGGATCCCACTGTCCCCTTCGACGCATTCACCGCCCGCTGGACCGGACAAGTGCTTCCTCAATACACGGAACCTTACTACTTCACCGTGAAGAGTGATGATGGCGCCCGTCTTTGGGTCAACGGGCAATTGGTGATCAACCAATGGAAGAACCAGGGGACGACGGAAAATGTCAGCCCGCCCATCAACCTCCAAGCCGGTGTCTTTTACGATATCAAGCTGGAGTATCTCGAACTCACCAGCAACGCCGAGTGCCACTTGAATTGGTACAGCGCAGACCAGGCCGAGCAGATCATTCCTGTATCGCGACTTTTCCCGACTATGACGGGCAGCGTCGGAGCCGGTCCCACCGGGGTAACCAGTTCCACGGACGAAGTGTATGTCGCTGGCTCCGGAACGCCCTACTCCTATACCATCTCCGGAAGCAATGGCCCCGGAACTTACACCGCGACCAACCTTCCGCCGGGGCTGACCCTCAACGGCAATGTCATTAGCGGCACTCCGAGCACACCGGGTAACTATCAATTCACGGTCACCACGAACAATGCCGCCGGTACGAGCAGCGAAGTGGTCAACCTCGAGGTCATCGCTACCCCAGGCAATATCACCCGCGAGATCTGGACCGGCCTTACCGGTCCCAATGTCTCGGACATTCCGCTGCTCGCGACAGCGCCCAATACCACCAACACCACTCTCACCAGCATCGAGGACGCCGTCGCCTACGCCAACAACACCGGCGAACGTCTGCGCGGCTACTTCACCGCACCAGCCACCGGCAATTACTATTTCTGGATCGCAGCGAGCGGCGGCGCCTCCGACGCCAATCACACCTCCGCGGAATTGTGGATCTCGAATAGCGATCAAGCGGTCGCCAAGATTCGACGCGCCTATGTAGGCGGCACGACCAGCACGGGTTCGCGGGTCTGGAATGCGCAGTCCACCCAGCAGTCGTCCTGGCTGTCCCTGACTGGCGGTCAGCGCTACTACTTCGAAGTTCTCCATAATACCGGCGGGAGCGGCGCCAGTAGCAATCTCTCCGTGGGATGGTTTCTCGATCCCTCGGGCAACACCGCTAATCCAATTGCCAACGGCGCTGGTCCGGCAGCCGCAACTGCCGCCGGCATCGTCCCGACTTCTGTCCTCTGGCCGTGGGATAATCCCCCGACCCTGGCCAGCTCCGGCAAGATATATCTTGCCTCGCTGGCCGGTCCTACCAGCCTCAGCGGGATCAAGGCAACAGGCGGTGCTTACATCCGGGTAAACGGCTCCACCGGTATCGTCCACGTCAACAGTTCAGGCCTCACTTCCGGGGCGACAACCCAGCAGATCTACGCGGCACCCGTCGGCAACAATCCGCCCACCCTGCTTTTCGACCTCGGCGCGCAGGACAAGAACTACTCCACCCAAAAGACTTCGGACGGTGGCTATACCTGGAGTATGCAGTCTTCCGATCTGACTTCGCTCCAGAACGGCAAGGTATTCCTCGCGATCGGTACGACGAATTATCCTATCACCGCCAACAATCCCTATGGTGAGCTGACTGGCACCTTCGGAGGAGTCGCGGGCTCCCAGAAAGCGCCGGCGCTGCCCAGTTACTCCTCGCCGAGTTGGACAGACGACCATGCGACCAATGACGCGAGCAATTCGCGCTTCCTCACCCAGGCGACTTTTGGCCCGAGCCCGTCGGACATGAGCTCCGTCAAGAGCACCGGCTATCGCGCGTGGGTCGACAATCAGTTCACGTTGTCGGGCACGCACAACGTTCCCTACATCCTGTCCCATCTCACGGGCGACCCGCAGAACCCGTATTACGACACCCTGTTCTTCAATTCCTGGTGGACCAACTCAGTCAATGCACCGGATCAATTGCGGCAGCGCGTCGCCTTCGCCTTGAGCGAAATCCTAGTGACCTCGGATGTCGGCCCGCTAAACAACAATGGCCGCACGCTCGCCGATTACTACGACACACTCGTCGACTACGCCTTCACGGACTTCCGAAGCATCCTGAAGCAGGTCACTCTCACCTCGGCGATGGGGGTCTACCTGAACATGCAGGGTAATTACAAAGGGAGCTATGCCACCGGCCTGCATCCCAACGAGAACTATGCGCGTGAAATCATGCAGCTCTTCTCGATTGGCCTGTATCGTCTCTGGCCCGACGGAACACTCGTACTGGATTCCACCGGCAACCCCATTCCGACCTACGACCAGACGGTCATTACCGGCATGGCCCGCGTCTTTACGGGTTGGAACTGGGGGCAATCGCTCGTCAGTGGACGCCTGCCCACGAGCACGCCGGGTTCAAATTATCTGGACCCGATGGTCTTGATCTCCACCCAGCACGAACTGGGAACGAAGATCATCCTGGATAACGCGATGCTACCGGCAGCCATAGCCACCAGCCAGTCGGATACCTCGCATGACCCGAACCCGAACCCGATCACGATTCAATCCACGGATCCAGCCCTTGGGCCAGGCAACCTGGTTTCCACCAGCGTTACGAGCAGTTACGACCTGAACGGCCTGCACGACCTCGAGGCTGCGTTCAATAGCATCATGAACAGCGGCAGCGCAGGCCCCTTCATCTGCCGCCAGCTCATCCAGCGCCTCGTCACCAGCAATCCGAAGCCCGAATACGTCTATCGCGTCGTCCGCGCTTTCAACGGCGAACGCAATATCGACGGCGTGTCCACAGGCGTCGTGGGTGACATGAAGGACGTCATCCGCGCCATCCTCCTCGATCCAGAAGCGCGCAGCGCGACGGAAGCGACCGACATCGGCTTTGGCAAGCAGCGTGAACCGCTGCTGCGCGTAACGGCCGCCGCGCGGGCGTTCCCGGCAACGGGCATCAGCAACGCCACCTACCGTCAACAAGGAGGACAGATCATCATGGTCTCCACCCCCACCGCGCACCGGCTCAGCAACAGCGACACCGTGCTGCTCGATAACTGGACGGATGGTGGGTCTTCGAAGACCAACCTGCCTTACACACAAGGCTATGGGATCAGCAATACGACACCTAGCTATAGCTACGTCGGTTCCACCCATATCGCGACGATCAGCGCGCCCGGTTACAAGACTGGCGACACCGTGAATATCCAGTTCACGTCGGGGACCTTGGGTACCACGAGTCCCTTCAATACGGTGCAGACCTATACCGTGGCCAGCGCTGCTGCAGACAGCGGCACCTCCGGCAGCTTTACCGTGAATCTCGGCGTCAGCGCCCCGGGCAGCAATACCTCGGGCAATGCTTTCACCCCGAATAATTTCACGCTCACCGCCACCGGAGTCACTACGCCTACCTATTCGGTCGGTGGCAGCGGCAACCAGACCGTCACGATTGCCGCGACGGGTTACACGGCCGGGCACCAGTTCTACGTCAAGTTCACCTCCGGCAGCCTCCAGGGCGCCGGCTACGATGGTGTCTATACGGTGCAAAATGGCACCGGCGGCAATACCAGCACGAACTTTACGGTGACCCTGGCCTCATCGCCTCCGGGAACCACCGGCGGTTCGACCCTGATTCCAAAGCTTAGCGGTGGCTATTCCGTAACGACCGTGGGCAATAATTCGACTATCACCCTGCAAACCGCCAACAACTTCGATGTGCAAGTCGGCGATCAGATTCAGGTCGATTTCCTCGTCGCGAACGCGCCGTTGGGCGCCGCCAGCATCGTTTACACCGTGACAGGGGTGCCGGGAAACAACCTCATCACCATCGCCAGCCCCACCGTGATCACTGCGGGCACTCAAAGCACCAGCGGCATGGTGGCCTATCCCCTGACAAGTAGCGCCGCCACGCGCAATGGCACGGTGAGAGTCGGCTACGGAACCTACAATGTCGGCAACACGACCACGAACAACACGTTGAACCAGGCGCCGCTGAACTCGGCCACGGTCTTCAACTTCTTCTATCCCGACTATCAATATCCCGGAGCCATGGCGGCTGCGGGGATGACGACGCCGGAATTCCAGCTAACCGACGATTCAGACACCATGAACCTGACGAACGCCATCACCGCCAGCATCCTGAATGCGGGTAATACCTTCGGTCTTACCAGCTTCTCCAGCGGCAATGGTTCCATCGTCATGGACGTCGGGTCTTACATGACGCAAGCGCAGACGCAGAATTCCGCAATCCCCACGCTCGTGTCGACGCTCGGCACGCTGCTCTGCGGAAATAACCTCTCCGCCGCTTCGCAAACCACAATCAGCAATTACGTAGCCAACACGACAAACTTCCCCTTGTCGTCCCCACCCACCAACGCCCAAATGCGAGACCGGGTTCGAGCGACCCTCCAACTCATCCTCACCTCCGCCGAGTTCGCCATTCAAAAGTAATCCTCCTCATGAAATCGAATTACATCTCCGAATTGCAAACCCGGCGCAGATTCCTCCGGCATGCCGCCTGTGCGGCCGTGGGGACTATCGGAATGACGAGCATCCTGCGCGACATGCGCTTCATGAGCAGTGCCCTCGCGCAAAGCAATATCACAGACTACAAGGCGCTCATTTGTGTGTTCCTCAATGGTGGCAACGACGCCAATAACATGATCATTCCGACGATTCCTTCCGAATGGCAGAGTTATGCCGCGGCCCGGTCGAGCGTGCTGGCGATTCCGAATACCGATGGTGGACCAGCTACGGCTCTGGCTCTCACCTCCAAAAACGGCCAGGTGGGTTATCCGGCGAATGACAATCACACCTACGGCTTGCATCCGGCAATGCCCGAACTGGCGTCGCTTTTTAATGCCGGGCATGCCGCCACTTTATTCAATGTCGGAACTCTCAGTTACCCAATATCCAAGGCCCAGTACAACTCTGGCAGCGTGCCCAAACCCCCGCAACTTTACTCCCACAGCGACCAGCAAACGCAGTGGCAGACTTCCATCCCGGACCAACCCGCTGTCAGCGGCTGGGGTGGCCGTCTGAGCGACCTCATGACGACGCCGGTGAATGTCAACAGCGGCGGACAGATCTCCATGGCCATCACTCTCGCTGGCTCGAATATCTTCGAGGTCGGCAATGTCAACGCAGCGCCGCAATACTCCGTCTCCACCGGTGGCGCCGTAAATATCACCAATGTCTCCGGTGCCCGGTTGACGGCGATGCAGTCGCTCCTCAGCGGCGATATCGCCAGCACGGATTTGCAAACGAGCGCGTATGCGTCGGTCCTGAGCCACGCCATCAACGAAGCCTCGATCGTTTCCACTTCTCTCGGGCAAAATGCCAGCGCTTCGTTCCTGAGCCGGTTTCCATCGAGCGTGGTCACTCCCAACGGCGGTGCGAGTTTCTCTTCCTCACTCATGAACCAGATGAAGATGGTGGCTCGCCTGATCGATATCGGCAGCCGCCCCTACACGGGAGTCGGAAGCTATGGGCTCGGCATGAAACGCCAGATCTTTTTCATTCAGGTAGGCGGTTACGATACCCACACGGTACAGACGACCAGCGCCACCAGCTCAAATCCGAGCAACGCCACGGTCGTTATCGGCGCGCAGGCGCAGCTTCTCGCGGAACTCAGCCAGACGCTCAACGCCTTCTCTCTTGCCATGGGGGATATGGGCCTGGCGAACAACGTCACCGCTTTTACGATGAGCGACTTCGGACGCACTTTCCCCAGCAACGGTTCCGGCAGCGACCACGGATGGGGCAGTCACCACTTCGTCGTCGGCGGCGCGGTCAAAGGCGGGGCCACCTACGGCAAACTGCCCACGCTGACGGTCAATGGTCCCGACGACACCGGAACCGGCCGCTGGATTCCGACGACGTCGGTCGACCAATACGCCGCGACGCTCGCCAATTGGTTCGGCGTTGACGCATCCAATCTCAGCATGGTGTTCCCCAATCTCGGACGCTTCGCTTCCTCCAACCTCGGCTTCATCTGAGCTTCTTCAGGCAATCATGAAATCGCGTGTTCGCGTCGGGATAGCGATAGCATGCTCTTTGGTGCTGATCATCGGGGCGTGGATTGCCACGTCCTCGAAGCGTAACATCCAATCCACCATCGCAGTCGCTCCGTCGCCGAACGCGCCCAGTGACGTGCGAGAAATACCGGCCGGCGAACCGCGCCCCGCCCTGAATCCACCGCCCTCTTCGTCAAGGAGGACGGAGGTAAAGCAAACTCCTGCTCAGACGAGTGCAGGACCCACGACATCCCTGCGGATCGCTTCCACACCGGCGCCTTCTCCCGAAAGGGAACCCACGGGCAATCCGCCGCCATCGCCACCTTCGTTCGTCTCTCCCCCCGTTCCCCAGGAGACTGCCGACACCTTGATCGATCTCAATAAAGTCAGTCTCATGGTCCGCGATTACCGCTCCCTCATGGGCGAAAATCCGGTGGGCACAAACGCCGAGATCATGAAAGCAATCATGGGCGCCAATCCCAAGGGAGCGAAACTCGGCCCACCCGAAGGACAGTCCCTCAATAGCAACGGCGAACTGGTTGACCGCTGGGGCACGCCGTACTTTTTCCATCAACTTTCCGGCACTCGCATGGAGATCTGGTCTGCCGGGCCCGATGGGAAAATCGGCACCAGCGACGATATCATCCAGAGGTAGCTTATTTCGAGAATGCTCTAACTGGCACCTACCCCCGATACGTTCCTACCGACCATCACCCTGCCGGGCGCGGAATCGGCGGCAACTCCAACCCAACGCACCGATGACGGTCAACATTCCTGCGCCTGGCTCGGGGACCAGCGAGTAGGTGACGGTCAGCGTCGGAGGAGAGCTGGAACCACCGGCACTTTCACGAGAAGCCATGCGACGGGCGGTGCCCGGCGCGCCTTCCTGGTCGCTGATGGTCATAAAACCGAAATTTTGCGCGGGGTTGTCCAACCAGAATTGCACATCCGCAACGAACTGCGGTGTGGAGCCCCAAAGGAGCGGACCGACTGTGCTGCCCACCGCAGCGGAGGTGCTGGCATTTTCGGCAAAATCGGTACCGATCTGCCCGCCCGGTGTTCCCCAGGCAGCCACACCGCCGGCTCCTCGTTCGTTCCACGTTGTTTCTCCCACTTGCGCAATCGACCCGCTGTTGCCGCCGCCAGTACCTTCCGTCCAAGGGACCAGCATTCTGAATACGTTGAAATCGGAATCGATCGGCCCTGCATGTTGGTCTCCCGGCGGGACTCTTACCACGGTCATGGTCAACTGTACGCCCGTGATGATTGCGCCGACCGGTATGGAACTGAGATCGAACCGCACCAGTCCCCGCCCTGCTGCTCCCACCCCATTGGTCCCGGTCTCCAAGGTGCTCGTGCCGAAATTGTTGTCCGGATAAGGCGAAAAAATCGCGGTGTCCGCCACGGGAGTGAAATCCACTGTCGTCGCCCACACCGATGTGCAAAGCCCCGTCGACGCAAGCGCCAGGAGGAATGCAGAGCGAAAGCGAGTGAGCGGCATGGACAAAACCTTGGAAGCGAAGTTACACAACGGACATCAGTCTACTGCGAACGCAAGATCTGCAAACGCGAAAAATGCTTCACCGGAGATGGCAGGGTCTCGACCGCAGTCACGATTTTGACTGGCGCTTCGCCCGGTGCGTCGGCCTCGGAAACAAACGCCGAACCAACCGGCCCCGCGCCAGCCGTACTCTGAACGACCGTCGTCCAATGCACCAAGTCATCCGTGGTCTGAAGTTTGTAAGTCAGATCCACCGCGCGCGGATCACGACGAAAAGTCATGGTATAAGTCGTGTTTCCCCCACCGGTGCTCACGTTGGTCTGGAAACCAGACGAACTGGCATTTGCGGCGATCGGCGAGTAGGAAAAAGCGTATTCCGTGAGATTGCTAACGCTATTGCCATTCGCGTCCGCACTGTCACTGACGAAGGTTCCGACGGGAGTAAAGTACTGCCGCAACCAAGTCTCCCGCCAAGTCAGTGGGGGTGCTATCGCGTAGGTGATTTGCAGGGCGGGCTGAACGCCAGCCGCGCTTTCGCGACTGTCAAAGCGCCGGGCCGTGAGCAAGGAAGTCTCATCTCCCACGAGCAACCAGCCGAAGTTCGTCGATGAGTTTGTCAGCCACCCCTGGACATCGGTGACCATCTGGTCGGCACTCCAGTTGTAGAAGCCGGCGGTCGTGCCGACCGATGTCGTCGCCGAGGCCGTGGAAGCATGCGTTCCGCCGGCGACGCTCCACAGAGTCGGCGAGCTGGGATCATAGAAACGGTCGCCCCAGGTTGCATCGTTGACCGTGGCAGGCGAGCCGGCGCCGGAAGATGGACCGGAAGTCCCCGCCCCCCAACTTTGGGAAACCTTGTAAAGCGACATGTTGGCGGCTGCGGTGGCCGCGGTGAAGTTCAGGTTTAAACTCACTTGCACCGAACTGATCACGGCACCTGCGGGTACGCTGCCGCTGATATCGAAAGCGAGCAACCCGCGGCGAAATGTCCCATTATTCGTCTCTCCCGCGTATATATTGCCGAGAGCATTGCTGAGCGCGGAAGACTCCGAGAAGATGGTGTTATCCTTCACCGGCTGCAGCGTGATGGTCGCCGTCTGCGCCTGCACGATTTTAAAGATGGTGCCACTTGGCTGGCCATTGGAGGGATTCACGCGAGGACCTCTTGCCACCTCCGTGGCTACATACAATTCGCCGTCCTCGTCCTGTCCCATCGACATGACGAAGAACGAGACATTGCCCACAACCGCAGGACGCGCGAGCGACCAGTCGCTCGAGTCGAGAGCGAGTAATACACCGACCGGCGTTGAATTCGTGCTCGTGTTGTAATCGCCGAATACATATTGCCCAACCAAGCTCGGGATGGCGCTGCCGCGATAGACATAACCTCCCACCACCGCCAAGCCGATCCTCGTCAGGCCCGGATAGTTCGTTAGATTGGTCAGGGGGTGCGCATACTCGGCGACAGGGTCGATCAAAGCACCACCGCCGCTTGGCGCCGTGTTGTCGTGGTTGAATGTCCCCTCCTTTATACGCCACCCGTAATTGCCGCCGGACACGAGGAGATTGATCTCCTCCACGTTGTCCTGCCCGACGTCCGCCTCGATGATCCGCGAGCCAAGCACCGGATCTGTATCAAAGGAAAATCGCCATGGATTCCGCATCCCGAAGCAATAGATCTCCTCGCGGACGCCGCCGCCCGCACCAGCGAAGGGATTGGAAGCAGGAATACCGTAACTGCCGCCTGGGCCATTTGTGCCCAAAGGATCGATGCGCAGGACTTTTCCTAACAACTTCGTTGTGTCCTGAGCGTTGCCGAGATTGCCGGAGATCACTGGAGCGCCCGATTGCCCACCCGTGTGGCCGTAATCGTTATCGTGCTGGCTGCCACCGTCGCCCACGCTGATATAGAGGTAACCGTCCGGACCAAAGCCGAGCTGGCCACCATTGT
>JBGGMZ010000053.1:0-9763 GCA_041287745.1 Chthoniobacter sp.
TTCAAGGGTCTGGGCGAAATGAACCCCAAGCAGCTTTTCGAGACCACCATGGACCCGAACAAGCGCAAGATGTGGAGAGTCGAGCTCAACGAAGACAACGCCGTCGAGGCCGACCGCATGTTCACCATCCTGATGGGCGACGTCGTCGAACCCCGCCGCCAGTTCATCGAAGACAACGCGCTCAATGCGCGGCTGGATGTGTAGCCCTTAGAGATGTAGCCAGTGCCCATCTTCGATCTATTCTCAAAACGGCAGAAGCGGCTTCGTGGCGACACACCAGACGTCTACGTATATGACGAGATACCGCAGCAGCTAAGGGTTCAGATCGTCCACATCTTGCGCGATGCTTTTGGACCACCGGAGTATTCACAATACGGAGGCAAGAATCCCGTAATCGCCGCCTTCGATGAGATACATGGGATTTTGTGCCGAGAATATGGAGTTTTTAGCTTAGCGAAAAAACGAGATGACGACGGATGGGATGCAGTAACTGACTTCATTCTCTCCGATGAAAATCCTGAAAGGGTGTTGGATGCCTTAGAGCTTTGCATAAAATATGTCGATAAACTGGTGAGAGGTGACTCTTATAAATTTAACGGCGTGCGCCAAAATGCAGACGAAGCAATCACCGAGCTGAATCGCCGTTTCCTTGAACACAGCGTCGGTTTCCAATACGAATCTGAAAACATATTGCGCATCGACAGTCAGGTTATTCATGCAGAAGTGGTTCGACCCGCGCTAGCTTTCTTGGCGGACAGCTCATTTAAGGGGCCGAACGAAGAATTTCTAAAGGCTCATGAGCACTACAGAGCCGGCCGCACCAAGGAATGTATTGCTGAGTGCCTTAAAGCTTTTGAGAGCACCATGAAAACGATCTGCGGTCGTCGAAAATGGACTTACAAGCCAACGGATACAGCCAAGCCGCTCATCGACGTTCTTTTTGCTCAGAAACTGATCCCTGAATATCTCCAGTCGGAATTCGGCGCACTGCGCACCATTCTGGAGAGCGGAATTCCCACACTGAGAAATAAAACCAGTGGGCATGGTCAAGGGCCTGCACTGGTAAACGTCCCTTCATATTTTGTTAGTTACGTGCTGCACCTCACAGCCTCGACGATCCTCTTCTTGTGCGAGGCCGATAAGAATTTGAAATAATTTCACAGCCAAATGCACCCTCAACCGTTCCCTCTCGCCAACGGCATCCCCATGCACCTGCTCTCCGAGCTTGGGTTGCACGAATCATTTCTGGAATGTGTCGAGCAACACCGCAAGGATGGCATGCCGATGGCGCTCAATCGCTCCGGTCGGAGCGAGCTTGTCCCGGTGGAAGAACTCATGCCGGAGATCACGCGGGCGCGTAATCGACTGACTGCATTGACCGCCGAAATCGCCAAATACCAGCCCTCGCCATTTTCGGTGAACGAAATTCCCGAGAATTGAAACACGACCTCCAGATCGAGTCGTGACCCAAGCCCCCCTTAACCTTTTCCCATGCCCAACCTGAACCCCAACGAAAAAGTTCACCCGGTTAATGTCGCCGAGGAGATGTCGAAATCGTTTCTCGACTACTCGATGTCCGTCATTATCAGCCGCGCGCTGCCCGATGCACGCGATGGACTCAAGCCTTCCCAGCGCCGCATCCTGGTGACGATGAATGACCTCGGCGTGTTGCCGAATCGCAAGCACATCAAGTGCGCGAAGATCGTCGGCGACACGATGGGTAACTATCACCCGCACGGCGATCAGGCCATTTACCCCACCCTCGTCCACATGGCGCAACCGTGGGCCATGCGCGACATGCTCGTCGACCGCCAGGGCAACTTTGGTTCCGTCGAGGGCGATCCACCCGCGTCCATGCGTTACACCGAGGCCCGGCTCCGCTGGCTCGGCGCGTCCCTCATGGACGACATGGACAAGGAGACCGTCGACTTCGTCCCCACCTACGACGAACGCTTGATGGAGCCGGTGGTACTCCCCGCGGCGTTCCCGAATCTCCTCGTCAACGGCGGCACCGGCATCGCCGTCGGCATGGCGACGAATATCCCGCCCCACAATCTCAGCGAATGCATCAATGGTATTTGCGCGCAGATCGAAAACCCGAACATCACGCTCGATGAGCTGATGGTTTTCGTGAAGGGCCCCGACTTCCCCACCGGTTGCGCCATCCAGGGCGGCGCCGGCATTCGCAGCTATTTCGAAGGCGGTCGCGGAGCGGTGCGCGTGCGCGGCAAAGCTGGCGTCGAGGAACTGAAAGGCGGCCGCGAGCAGATCATCATCGCCGAGATTCCTTACAACGTGAACCGCGCAGAACTCGTGAAGCGCATCGCCGAACTGGTCAACGAGAAGGTCCTCACCGGCATCAGCGATGTCCGCGACGAGTCGGATGAAAACACCCGCGTGGTCATCGAGCTCAAGCGCGACGGCAACCCGAAGGTCATCCTCAACAATCTCTACAAGCACACCGCGCTGGAATCTTCCTTCAGCGTGAACATGCTCGCCATCGACCATGGCCGGCCGCGCCTGCTCGGGCTCAAGGATGCCATCACCTGCTACATCGAGCATCGCCGCGAGATCGTCCTCCGCCGCACCCGCTTCCTGCTCAATGCCGCGGAAGTCGAAGCCGAGAAACTGGAAGGCTACCTCATCGCACTCGCGAATCTCGACGATTTCATCAAGATCATCCGCGACTCCCGCGACCGCGACCACGCCAAGGGCCGCCTGATGGAGCTCTCGTGGACCCAGGCCGCCGTCGAGCAGCTCGGCATCCTCATTCGTTCCGATGCCCGCATCGTCAATGGCCAGTACAAGTTCACCGAGAAGCAAGTCGGCCACATCCTCGACCTCCGCCTCTATCAACTCACCGGCCTAGAGCGCGACAGCATCAAGGGCGAGTACGACGCCCTCATCGCCACCATCAAGGACCTGATGGACATTCTCGCCCGCGAGAAGCGCGTGCTCACGATCATCACCGACGAGCTCCGCGAGATTCAGCAGAAATACGGCAGCGAACGCCGCACACAGATCGTCGCCGCCGAAGGGGAAATCTCCATCGAAGACCTCATCGCCAACGAAGGCGTGATCGTCACGCTCACCCACAACGGCTTCATCAAGCGCACCGCCGTCTCTGCTTACCGCGCCCAGCGCCGCGGCGGCAAAGGCGTGATCGGCATGACCGCGCGCGAAGGCACCTCCGAAGAAGAAGCCGACGATTTCGTCGAACATCTCTTCACCGCGACCACGCACGACTATCTCATGTTCTTCACCGTCGAGGGTCGCTGCTACGTTGAGCGCGTCTTTGAAATTCCCGAGGGTACGCGCACGTCGAAAGGCCGCAGCATCGCCAATGTCCTGGAACTCCGCCAGGACGAGAAGATCGCCGCGACCATTCGTATTCAGGGCCAGAAGACCGAGGAAGAAACGTGGAGCGAGAAGCTGCACATCGTCTTCGCCACGCGCAGCGGTATCGTGAAGAAGTCGAACCTCAACGAATTCAAAAACATTCGCAAAGGCGGCATCATCGCCATCCAAATCGAGAAGGAAGACCGGCTCATCGATTGCAAGCTCACGACCGGCCTCGACGAGATCGTGCTCATCACCCATGAAGGCATGAGCATCCGCTTCAATGAGGAAGAGCTGCGCGATCAAGGCCGCAACACCGTCGGCGTCTGGGGCATTCGCCCGGACAAAAAGGACTTCGTTGTCGCAGCCGCGCTCGTGAACAAGGAATCCATGCTCCTCGTCGCGGGAGAAAACGGCATCGGCAAGCGCACCGGCTTCGATGAATACCGAATCCAATCGCGCGGTGGCAAAGGCGTCATCACCATGAAGACGACCGACAAGACCGGCAACGTCGCCGGCGCCTTGACCGTGCGCGATGCGGATGAACTGATGCTGATCACGAACAAGGGCAAGATGGTCCGGACGCGTGTCGCCGAGATCCGCGAAACCGGCCGCAATGCCCAGGGCGTGAAACTCATCGACCTGCGCGAAAACGAGATCCTGCAAGGCATCGCTCCGGTCGTCAGCAACGACGACGAAGAGACGGCCGAAGGTGCGCCAGAAGGCGCTCCTGAAGGCACTCCGTAAGGCCGCGGATCGGACGTTACCTCCCGGGTTCGCGCTTGATCGCTGTAGCCGGGTTCATTGAACCCGGTCCGGACAAGCGACAATCGCAACCGTAATGCCGGGCTCACTGAGCCCGGCTACAGCGCTGCGAGCTCGAAGGGCAGTCGCAGGCCACTGTAGTCGCCCCGCTCTGCCGGGGCGTGGGTGCAAGTCACCCTTGTTTGGTCAGAGCATTCACGGTCCACCGTCCACCACACGGCGGCAGAACGCCGTGACTACAGCGCCTTGGTTGCATCGACCGCTTTGTTTGCACCGCTCCAAAGCGGAAGCTCCACAGCACCCGGCCCGCTCAGGAAATACCGGCCTTAAACCACCCGCCGCACCCGCTCGGTCTGAGAATAATCTACTCAGCTTTGAGAAAGGCATCTCCGCACTTCGACTACATTCGCAGTTTTGATTACGTGGCTGATTAAAAATTTTTGCCCGTGCTTCCACGCAACCGGCTCAGATTCAACCACGTAAACTCACTCCAGACACGTAGTCGCCGCGGGCACGGCAGAGGAATGGGAATGGCTGATTTTCTCTTGCATGAGAACGATCAACCTACCTGCTACAATCGTCATCTGCGCCATCCTGATCGGTGTATTCTCCTTCCCTGTGCGCACGATGGCAGAAGCCACTGCCGCCTCGCACCCCGACGTGTCGAACTCGCAGAAGTCGGGCATGCAGTTTTCGGCCGGTGATGGAAAACCCGGCCACTTCCGCCTCGTGTGCCACGATGTCTCGGCCTACGACGCACTGGTCGCCATCGCCAAGCGATCCGGTTACCAGCTCACCTTTGACCCAGCCGGCGAGGCAGCCTGCCGCCGCATGAACCTCAACGGCGTTTACTGCCAGCCGTGGATGGGCCTGGACGGTGCGCGCATCGAATCGGTCATCGCCGAGTCCGTTTCCACCTACGCCGACGTACCTTCCGGGCACCTCGTGCGATTCGTCCGCGCCAAGACCAAAAACGCTCCAGCCCGCGTCACCGTGGTCAATCGCACCGCTCTAGACGCGAGTGGCCAGGTGGCATTTGCCAGCCCGGAAACTTCTCAGCGGAAAACCAACAACAACAAACGGAAATGAGCGCGCCTCAAACTTCCCATTGTGTGGTCCAAGGGATTGATTCAGCGGAGGAAGATCGCGCCGCGCTCCGTCAAAGATCACGACGTCTGGGCCGTCTCGTATTCACCTTCATCTTCATCGCTTCCACTGTCGCGGCCACAAAAGGCATCACGGCCAGGGACAAAAGCCATAACGATGGACACCCAGGCATGCGCGAGCGGATTGCCTGCATGTGCTGAGCTGCTGTATGTCACCCGACTTTTCGCCAGACAGATGGAAACGCTGGGGAGCGCAACGCCCCGGCGGAGATGGGCGGCTCATCGCTCCGACGAAACTCAGAGCGGCTCGAAGCGTTGCTTCTCTCGATTCTTGCGAACGGAAGTTCCCGGAAACACCCGCCCGTTCATCGCGATATACACGCCAGGCGCGGCGATCTGCACGGCCGCGATGGCGCAGCCGAAATTGAACGGGGCATCGCTCGCCCGAAACCGCGCGGGCGCCATCGCACCGGTGAAGACGATCACCTTGTCCGGAATGTCCGCCAGGCACTTCGCGGTTTCAGTCATCGTATCTGTCCCGTGCGTGATGAGAATGCAGCGCTCCGGTGAGGCCAGCACGCGCCGGCGAATATCCGCCCGGTCTTCGTCGGTCAGCTCGAGGCTGTCCTTCCGGCACGCCTGCTCCACCACATATTCGAAGCTCACGTTCGCCTCCGTCAGCACCGGCACCACCTGCGGTGCGCCCACTTCGTAGGTGCTCGTCGCATCGAAGTAGATCTTATCGATCGTGCCGCCGGTGGTGATAATGCGGATTTTCAAATCATTCATTGGGCATGTTTGTAGATGAGACTCCGAGGGCCTGTGAAATCAACGACGTTCTCCCGAGCAACGTTATTCTGAGCCGGAGCGGTGCAGTAGAATTAGCCACGGATGAACACGGATGAAACACGGATTGAGCAATCCAACGTGAAATCTGGATACTGTGCGCGCTCGTGCCCAAGCTCCAGCTTGGGCACGCCATTGTCTTCGAAGCTCCAGCTTCGCCGTTGCGGTGAGACCGCTTGCCCGAAGTGCCACGGCACTCACCTTTGGGTAAACGGACTTGATCTCCTCTCCGTTTCTTATTCCCCATCCGTGTTCATCCGTGGCTCAATTACATCGTTACATTTGAGCCGAGATTCCTGTAGTGGCGGTCTATGACCGTCGACGAAATGCGTGTGGATTCGACGGCCATAGACCGCCGCTACAGGAAACCCCTCAGAATCGATCGTCACCACCACACTTTCCCCGCAGTTGTGCCGGGTAGAATTTCGTGACCATAGTAAAGCAGCTTCCCACCGCCATGACACCGACCGCCAATTACGAAGTCGTCCAGCTCGACACGCTCGATCCCACGCGCTGCCCCTGCGGCTGGAGCCGCCGTGCCTTTGCGGACCCAGAGACCTCAAAGAGCAGCGTGCACTTCGTGGAAATCCTCGAAGACGCCCGCACCCACTATCATAAGACGCTCACTGAGACCTATGTGGTGCTGGAGGGCGAAGGCTACCTGGAACTCGATGGCGAGCGTATCCCGCTGAAGCCGCTCACCACGGTGAAGATTCATCCCGGCTGCCGCCATCGCGCTGTGGGCAAGCTCAAGGTCCTGAATATCGTCCAGCCCGTCTTCGATCCCGAGGACGAGTGGTTCGACTAAGAGCACCTCGCGACGTTCCCCCGATGAAGCTCTCTCCCGCGCTGGCTCTCGGCGCTTTCATTCTCCTCGCCCCGGCACTTCCGGCCGCGGATCAGCCGCAATGGGGCCAGGCCTGGACCCGCAACATGATTTCCGCGGAGCGCGGTCTGCCCGCGTCGTTCGACCTGGAGACCGGGCAGAACGTCCAGTGGATCGCCCCGCTCGGCACACAGACCCACGGCACACCGATCGTCGCCGGGGGCCGAGTCTTCATCGGCACCAACAACGAAAACCCGCGCGACCCGAAGGAACTCGGCGACCTCGGCATCCTGCTTTGCCTTGATGAAAAGGACGGCCACTTCCTCTGGCAACTCGCCGTGCCGAAACGCACCGAGGATCAATACTTCGACTGGCCGAAGACCGGCATGGCCTCGGAAGTGAGCGTGGAGGGCGATCGCGCCTACTTCGTCGACAACCGCGGAGAAGTCGTGTGCCTCGACGTGAATGGCATGGCCAATGGCAACGATGGCCCTTTTCGCGACGAAGGGCTGCACATGATGCCACGGCCGGCGCTGCCACCCACCTTCCAGCCCCAGCCACTCCCGCCCGACGCTTCCGCGCCAGCGCCAGGTCCGACGGATGCGGATATCATCTGGCTCTTCGACATGCCCGCCAGCGCGGGCACCTGGCCGCATGATGGCGCGCACAGTTCCATCCTCATCCTCGGCGATTACCTCTACATCAATACTGGCACCGGCGTGGACAACACCCACCGCGGCATGCGCGCCCCGGACGCGCCGAGTCTCATCGTGCTGGAGAAAAAGACCGGTCGCTATGTGGCGCGGGACGACGAGCACATCGGCCCGAATATCTTTCACGCCACGTGGTCCTCGCCTTCCTACGCGGTAGTCGATGGCCGGCCGCTCATCTTCTTCGCCGGTGGCGATGGCATCGTGCGCGCCTTTGAGCCGATCCAGAAAAGCCCCGCGGATGGCGAGGTGCTGAAGCTGAAGAAAGCCTGGTCCTTTGATCCCGACCCGACCGCACCGAAGGAAGACATCCACCGCTTTACGAGTAACCGCCAGCAAGGCCCGAGCGACATCTACGGCATGCCGGTCTTTTACCAAAACCGCATCTACGTCGCCGGCGGCGGCGACATCTGGTGGGGCAAGAATGAAGCGTGGCTCAAAAGCATCGACGCCACCCGCACCGGCGACGTCACCGGCACGGCGGAGGTGTGGTCTGCGCCGCTCGATCGCCACGTCATGACCACCCCGGCGATTTCCGACGGGCTGGTCTTCATCGCCGATGCCATGCGCAAGGTGCATTGCATCGACGTCGAAACGGGCAAGGAATACTGGTCGCAGGAAACGAAGGGCGAGTTCTGGGCTTCGCCGCTGGTGGCTGACGGAAAAGTCTATATCGGCACGCGCAAGGGCGACTTCTGGATATTCGCCGCCAGCAAGGAAAAGCAGGTGCTGGCCACGGTGGATTTCAAGAAGGGCATCAGCGCCACGGCGACGGCCGCGAATGGCACCCTGTTCGTCGCGACGATGACCGATCTCTATGCCTTCCGCGAAGGGGCTCTCCTGAAGAAGGCAGAGCCGGCACCGGCGAAATGAAGTCTTCATCGGCGAAGCCGGTGTAGGAGGCCCCTCCTGTAGCGGCGCTGTCCCCAGCGTCGCCAATTCTCAGCACGCGGCGGCGATGCCCCCCTGCGGGTTGCTCTACCCGTAACAAATGCATTCAAATTAGCCACGGATGAAACACGGTTGAACAATCCGACAGGCGAAAGCGTATAGAGAGTCTGCCAAAATTTCCTTTCCGGATAAACGGATTGAATTAGGAACGCAGGAAAGCAGGAAAAGGCGCATTCCTTCCTGCTTTTCTGCGTTCCTGATTCAACCTCGTCGACCTTGGATTCGGAAACTCCTTTTGGCAGATGCTCCTAATACTCACCGTCTAGAAAACGGATTTCGCCCGGTTCCGCTTATGATCCCCATCCGTGTTTCATCCGTGTTCATCCCTGGCCCAATTGCATTGTTCCTATTTATATGTAGAGGCCGACGCTGGGACAGCGCCGCTACAGCAATAAAACGCCTCGCGCGGGCCCACGGATGTTGTAGGCTTGTTCATTATGAAACGAGCGCTTCTTCCTTTGCTCGTCGCCACTCTTTTCCTCGGTGGCAGCGCCGGTGCGCGCGATATCAAGACCATCAACGGCGACGTTTATAAGAACATCGAGATTCGCTCCCGGGATGCCACCGGCATCCAAGTCATGCATTCGGATGGCGTGGCGTTTCTCGATTTCAAAAACATGAGCGAGGAGGACCAGAAGTATTTCGGCTACGATCCCGCCCTGTATGCCGACGGCTGGAAGCAGAAATTTGAGGAGGAGAAAAAGCGCCGTGAGGCGGCTGAACTCGCTGCGCAACAGGCCATCGCCCGGGCCAAGGCACTCCAGGCCCAGGCTCAGGATCAAGCCAATGGATCGGTGCCGGAGACGTATCAGCCGACCAACCAGACGCCAGTGCAGGTCACCATCGAGAGCCCGGGGTACATCTACGGCGGCTACCCAGTGGGCGGTGGCTACATCATTCCCGGCTACTCTACGATCGTTCCGGGCCCTGGCCGATATGACCTCCATTCCTATGGCACTCCGGTCACGGGCACTCCTACCGTGCCGGCGACTGGGGGCCAGTGGGCTCCCGCCGCACCGGGCATGAACGGTCAGTGGAGGCGATAGGCGAACCAGACGCGCAGCCCCGCTTTCTGTAGCGGCGGTCTATGACCGTCGACATCTACTGTCAACGCGGGCCGGCGGTCATAGACCGCCGCTACAGGAGCGCGTCTGCCAAACAAACGGTTTTCACTCATCCGAAAAACCATTCCTAGAATCCGGGGCGTTGCGCGGTTATCA
>JBGGMZ010000054.1:0-7593 GCA_041287745.1 Chthoniobacter sp.
AGCTCGTGCGCCGCATCGACACCACGCGGGTCGTCGGTGATGCCGGTCATCACATCCCGGCGAATCTTGCCGTGACTAGCGGCCGCCAGGGTTCCACGACGCAGATCGACGGCTCGCGGATCAAGCATGACGTGAATTACACGGATGCAGATTTTAGCGCCGACGGCCTCAAGGATATGACCGTTCCGAAGGGTGGGACCGAGTAGCCTAGCGCAAGCGCGCAAGCCGAACGCCAGCGGCGTTCCGAATCCGGCGGCATGAAGTTTTGAATCAAGAAAGCAGGAACGCAGGAAAATCCTTCCTGCTTTCCTAATTCGACTGATTTAACCGGAGGTGATTTTGGCAAATGCTCTAAACGCCTTCGGCGTTTCATCATTCTTCGAAGGACTTTTCCGCCCTGCATCCGGTTAGGAAATCTTAATGCAGCCATAATTCGACCTTAATTCCGGCGCGCTACGGTCTAGGCACATGAGGAATACCTGTGCCTCCCAATCGGATGTCTCGCATCTGCCAACATCGTCTTCGCCCCTGCGTGGCACCATACTCATTGTCGATCGCAACAGCGAGCACGTGGAGTCGCTCGTGGAGGGCCTCGAGGCCAGTGGCTTCGCAGTCGAGACGGCGGAGAATGGCGAGGACGCGCTCGCGCTGGCGCAGCGGATTCAGCCAGCGCTGATCATCACCGAAGTCACTTTGGATGGAATTTCTGGCGTAGAGCTATGCCGGAGCCTGCGTGCCGATCCGACCACGGAAGGCACGCAGGTTATCATGCTTACAACGCGGCAATCGGAGGAGGATCGCATCGAGGGATTTGAAGCTGGCGCGGATGGCTATGTGGCAAAGCCTTGCAGCGCCCGCGAACTCGTCCTGCGGGTAAAAGCGGTGCAGCGCCGCACTCGCCCACTGAAGGGCCAGGTCGTGCATGCCGGTCCCATTTCCGTGGATCACGCGCGCTGTTGCGCGTTGGTGGATGGCGCCGCCATCGACCTGACTCCCACTGAGTTCAGGCTCCTCGCCACACTAGCCGAAAAGCCCAACGTGGTACAAACGCGCGATAAGTTGCTCTCCGAAGTCTGGGGCAATGAGAACGCGATTGAAAATCGCAGCGTGGATACCTACCTGCGCCGCCTGCGCAACAAACTCGGCAACGCCGGCCAGCACATCAAGACGGTCTACGGCTTTGGCTACCGCATCGCTTGCTAACTCCCTCGCAATTTATGAATACCAAATCCCGCCTCCAGTTCACCGCCAGCATGCTTGCCGCTGCCCTATTGATCGGCGCCAGTAGCGCAAAGAGCGAACCGCTCACCGTATTGCCGACGGTGGGTCCCGATAGCGGCCCGAAGACCGCAGTTACCGGCTATTTGGTGGTCTACACGGACACGGAGAGCCCGATCAACACGGGGGATATCCAATACTACCCGCATACGCCGTACAAGATCTACCATCGCGACGGCACGCTCTTCAAATCGGTGCGCAACCACTTCAGCGAGCGCGATGAAAAGCCGGCTCGCGTGAGCCTGCCGCCGGGACGATACACCGTGGTCGGCAAGTCCGAGACTCAGGGCGACGTTGCCGTACCGGTGGTCATCGGCGCTCTACGCACGACCGTGGTGAATCTCGAGAAGCGCTCGCATGAGAGCTAAGTGAGTCGATCGGCGGTCAGAACTTCACCGTCACGTCGACGTAGAGGAGATTCGTGCTCTGCAGCGGGAAACCGGCGGGCGTGTTCAACAGCCCGAAGCCCGCGGTGCCAAGATTGGGATCGATGCGCGAGCCGTGGCTGTATTGGAGACCGACCGAGGCGAAGTCGGTGAGCATATAAGTGCCCTGGATATACCAGCCCTGCATGTTCAGGCGGCCGTCGAAGATATCGTCGTCGATGATGTTTTGATCGAGCGCGAACTGCTCGCTGCGCTGGTACCAGCCGCGCAATTCCCAATCGCCCTTTTTCTTCGTTTCGCCGATGGCGGCGCCGATCTGCCAGGCGGTGCCCTGGCTGGTATTTGGGTGGCCGGCCTTGGCCGCGCGGGTGTCGGCATCGAGGTTGTGAGCGTAGTCGCCGAAGATGGAGAATCTCTGGCCAAACATCCTCCATGTGAACTCGACCGGGATATCGATGACCGCCAGGTCATTCGTGCCGGTCTGGTTGAAGGTGATTAGCTTCGGGTCGGCTTTGTCATCGAGGATGACGATGGCGTTGTCGCCATTGAAAGGACCGGCCGACGTAGTGCCGCCGCCCGAGTAGTGGTAGAAGGTCGGCGCGATCTGGAAATAGGTGGTCTTGTTGAAATTGGCCTTGGCGCCAAGCTGCCAGCCGAGCATCCAGCGATCGTGTGCATTCGGGACGGTATCGAAGGGGCCAGTGCCGGCATTGAAGGTGTTTTCGAAGCCGACGTCGTTGTAGATGAACTGGCCGAAATTCGCGAAGAGGTCGACCGTCATGCCCGGCTGCGGGGCAACGACTTCCTTCGCATCCTTGCCATCGGGCCCATGTGAACCGCCGCCGATCGTGAACTTGAACTGCTCCGCGAAACCTTCCGGGTTGATGTCCGGATCCCACGTCATGCGCGTGGTGACGAACGGATTGGCCATCTTGCCGCCCGTGATCGTCAGCCAATCGGTCGGCTGATTGCGGAGGAAGGCGCGTCCGATGAACACGGTGTCGCCGAAGTTGACATTGGAGACGACGTTGGTCTTGGTCGTCGTGACGGTATTGATCGTCTTGCCGGAGGTGGTGGTGAGCTTGCCGCCTTTCAGCGTGGCGCCATTGAGGAAGGAACTGCTGGTGGTGGAAACACTGTTGATGACCCCGGTGGTACTCACGGTGGCCTTGGCGAAGACGGGATTTTCGCCGAGCGTGACGACGGCGGCGCGGGCGGAATTCAATGGCTCGATTCGTACACCGAACATCCAGTTTTCCTTCAATTGGAAATCGGCGTTCAAGTGGAGCCGGTAACGCAGACGCGCACGTAAGCCGGTGTCTCCGGAATCGAGTCCCGCAGCCACACCTTCATTGATGTAATAGCGAAGCATGAAGTCGCCGTAGATCTTCAACTGCGAGACCGAGTCGGCCATCTTGATCTTCGCTGCAGCGCTGGAGGCGAAGTCGGCATTCGTGCCCTTCTGTGCCTGAATCTCAGTCTTCAGCGCTGCGTTCTCCTGCTGGAGATGGGCGACGGCGTCCTCGAGCTTCTTGAGGCGGGCGGCCTCGCTACTATCCGCGGCGATGGCCGCGGTGGAGAGCAGGGCGAGAGCGATCGTTCCGGACAGGATGGATCTGGTCATCGGGCGAGAGGGGTGGCAGATGGTTTTGCTGGGTGTAGCTGGCGGAAAACACATCGTGTTAGCATCTAAAAGGCAAGCCTAATGAGGCGTATTTGCGGCAAGGGACGAGGATGGTTGGACGAGAAAATGTGTTACGCATGGGTCGTCTTTCGGCAGCTCCTGCCTCACCAAAAAACGAATGGCCGGCCTGGAAGATCAACCAGGCCGGCCATCGTTAGTTACCTAAACCCCAGGATTAGAATTTCAGATTGAGATCGATATACACCAGGTTGGTGCTCTGCAGCGGGAACCCGGCGGGTGTGCCGAGCGCGCCGGAACCGGCAGTGCCGAGGTTCGTGTCGATACGCGAACCGTGGCTGTACTGCAGGATGATCGAGACCGCGTCGGTGAGCATGTAGGTCCCTTGGAGGAAGTAACCCTGCATGTTCAGGCGGCCGTCGAAGATATCGTCGTCGATGATGTTTGGATCGAGTGCGAACTGCTCGCTGTGTTGATACCAGCCGCGGAGTTCCCAATCGCCCTTCTTCTTCGTCTGGCCGATGCTGGCGCCGAGTTGCCAGGCCTGACCCTGACGGGTGTTCTCGTGGCCGGCGTTGGATGCGCGGGAGGCCGCATCGAGGTTCTGCGCGTAATCGCCGAAGATCGAAAAGCGGGTGTTGAACATCTTCCAGGTGAACTCGACCGGAATGTCGATGACAGCGAGGTCATTGACGCCCGTCTGGTTGAAAGTGACGAGCTCTGCCCTTGCTTTGTCATCGAGGATGACAAGGGCGTTGTCGCCATTGAAGGGGCCAGCCGACGTCGATCCACCGCCCGTGTAGTGGTAGAACGACGGAGCGATCTGGAAGTAGGTGTCCTTGTTGAAGTTTACCTTGGTGCCGATCTGGTACTCGAACATCCAGCGATCATGCCCATTTGGCACGGTATCAAAGGGGCTGGTGGAACCCGTGTTGAAGGTGTTCTCGAAGGCCACGTCGTTGTAGATGAACTGGCCGAAGTTCGCGAAGAGGTCGACCGTCATGCCCGGCTGCGGGGCCACGACTTCCTTGGAGTCCTTGCCACTCGGTCCATGCGAACCGCCGCCGAGGGTGACCTTGATCTGCTCAGAGAAACCTTCCGGATTGATATCCGGATCCCACGTCATGCGGGTCGAGACAAACGGATTCGGGATCTTGCCGCCGCTGATCGTGAGCCAGTCGGTGGGCTGGTTGCGCAAGTATGCGCGACCTACGAAGAGGGTGTCGCCGATGTTCACGTTGGATACGACGTTGCCTTTCGTGGCGGAGACTGCGGTGAGCGTCTTGCCGGAGGTGGTGGTCAGCTTGCCGCCCTTGAGCGTGGCGCCTGTGAGGGAAGAGGCGTTTGAGCTGGTGATGCCGGTGAGCACGCTGGTGGTGCTGACGGTGGCCTTGGCGAAGACGGGGTTCTCGCCGAGCGTCACGTTGGCCGAGCGGGCGGAGCTATTGGTCTCGAGGAGGACACCGAGCATCCAGTTTTCCTGCAACTTGACGTCTGCGCCGAGGCGAAGGCGGTAGCGGAGACGCTCGCGCTGGCCGGTGTCACCAGCGTCTTTACCGGCGGCCACGCCTTCGTTCATGAAGTAGCGCAGGCGGCCTTCTCCGTAGAGCTTCACCTCGGTGATGGAGTCGGACATCTTGATCTTGGCCGCCGAGCTGGAGGCGAAGTCAGTCGACTCCTGCGTGTGCAGCTCGTTCTTCAAGGAGGCGTTCTCCTGCTGCAGTTGGTTGACGGCAGCTTCGAGTTTTTTCAGGCGGGCTTCGTCACTATCGGCAGCGAACGCGGTGGCGGACGCTAGAACGATGGCGATCGTCCCACAAAGGATGGATCGGGTCATTTAGGGTTTAGGGGCTGTGTTAGGCTGTGATTGTCGGAGGGACCTGCGCCAGTAGGCATACCGGGCAGGAGTTCCAACGGCGGCGACCCTAAAAACCCTTTGTTACAAACACGTGACGGCTGTGTGAAAACTGGGTGAAAGAGACCACTTTCGTGACATTCGAGTGACGAAAGTGTGAATTCGCGCGTCACATAACCGCGAGAGGCGGGCGTGAAGACACCTTGGTTAGCAGACGGGACGAGCCCGCCCTCTCTCCGCACTTACCTCGAGGGCAGGACCGCAGCGGGGGGCTGCTGGAACTTCGATGCGCCGATTTGAAAATCGAGGACCAGCCGGTTGATCTGGTACTCGTAGGTCGCAGTGGTGTGATTGATCTGCGCCTGGAGCTTGAAGAGTTGGGCCTGGCTAAACTCCACGATGGAGGTGATGCCGGCGTTGTATTTGGCCTGGGCGAGATCGTAGGCTTGGTCGGCATTGTTCAGCAGACTCGCCGTGACCACGATCTTGTCGGAGGAGTTGGTCGTGGTGAGCAACGCTACCTCCACATCCTTGGCGATGAGGTTCTCGATCTCTTGCAATGACTGCTCGGCGGTCTGGGCCTGCAGAGCGGCTTCCTTCGCTCGCGCGCTGAGGCGGAAGCCGGTAAAGATCGGCAGCTCCACATTGACTCCCGCCGCCGCGTAGTCGCCCTCCACCCGCGGATCGCCGGCCGTGCCGCGGCCGGCTGCGCCGATAAGGGTGACTTTGGGGTAATGGGCGGCGCGTTCTGCCGAAGCGATCCGCCGGGCGGCGTCTCGCTCGTGCCGCAGCGCGAGTGCTTCCGGCCGCGTAGCGAGAGCCTGGGCGATGGATTCCGCGAGATTGCCTTTCGGTGGCGCGAATTGAGGGACAGGCACAAGGGCAAAGCGGTGCGGCTCACGATAGCCGAGTGCATTCGAGAGATCGGCGAAGGCGGCATCCACGCGGTTCTGAGCTTCGAGCCGCAGCAACTTCGCCTCATCGAGGCTGACTCGGGCAAAGCTCACATCCAGCTCGGACTTCAGCTCGCTCTTGGCCAGTGCACCCACTTGGTCGGTCAGAAGCTGGCGGGCCATCACCGTTTCATCCGCGACGCGGAGGAGGGCCTGGGCTTCCTGAGCGGCGAAATAGGCGTGATCCACGAGCAGCATGACCTTGGCGCGGGCGAGCGCGCTCCTCTGGGCTTCCGACAACGCCAGACTCTTCGAGGCGGCGGTGAGGTTCCAAGTGCGGCCAAAGTCGGTGAGGAGCTGGCTGAAGAGGATGCCATTCGCCTGGCGGCTGAGAACGGTCGGGTTATTCAAGCCACCCGACGCACCGATGCGCGTGTCCTGGTTGGTGAACTTGTTCCACCCAAGGTGATCCGCGATGTCATCCCCGGTGGCTACAGCGCTGAATTCTGCGGTGATCTGCGGATAAAATGCCGAGCGCACCTCTCTCACGACCTGTTGCGCGGCGAGCGCCTTGTACTGCGCGGCGAAGACCGTGGGCGATTGCTGCAAGGCGATGGCCTCGGCCTTGATCAGGTCGAGTTGCACCACGGGAGCCGATTGCTTGGGGCGAGGGGAAGACGGCGCAGGCTGGGCCTTGGGCGAAACGGCGTGCGCGCCGCAGGCGATACTGAGGAATAAGGCGAAAAGGCGCTTCATGAGACGGGCTGGAGTTCGCGATGGGGAGCGCTTTCCACGCGCCGGGGGCCGTGCGGTTTTTCCGCGTAGCGTCCGCGATACACGAGATAGAACGCGGCGGGTACGATAAAGACGGTCAGCACGACAGACACGGTGAGGCCACCGATGATCGCGCGGGCGAGCGGCGCGTACGCTTCGCTGCCCGTGCCGAGCTTCAGGGCCATGGGAATGAGTCCGAAGATCGTGGCCAGGGAAGTCATCAAGATCGGGCGCAGACGCACGCGGCAGGCAAATTGTACCGCTTCACGCAACGCCATGCCATCGTCGATGAGCCGGTGGGTGAACTCGACGATGAGGATGCTGTTCGAGACGACGATGCCGGCCATCATCACGATCCCCATGAGCGACATGACGTTCAGTGTGGTGCCGGTGGCGGTGAGCATGACCATCACGCCGGCGATGCCCGGCGGCACGGCAAGCAGGATGAGGAAAGGATCGATGAACGACTTGAACTGGGCGACGAGCACGAGGTAGACGAGCACCAGTGAGAGGATGAGGCCGAGGCCGAAGGAGGTGAACGAGGAGTTCATCGACTGCACCGAGCCGCGGATGGTAACGCGCACCCCTTCCGGTTTGTTTGTGCTGTTGACGATCTTCTCCACCGCGCGGGCGACTATGCCGAGTTCCTCCCCGTGCGGCGCGACGAAGACATCGATCACCCGGCGCAACTGGAAGTGGTCTACCTCGGTGGGCGCCTGGATTGGGACGAGCTTGGTGACGGCGTCGAGCCGGGTGGGCTCGCTT
>JBGGMZ010000055.1:0-17850 GCA_041287745.1 Chthoniobacter sp.
GAATGCGCTCGATGTCTTCGTCTTCGAGTTCCTCGAGATCGAGCAACGCGGTGTGCGCGCCCTTGGTCGCGCGGATGAGCTCATCCAGCTTGATCTGAATCGCGTCGGAGTCGCGGTTCTGGGTGTTCTGAATGAGGAACACCATCAGAAAGGTAACGATGGTGGTGCTGGTATTGATCACCAACTGCCACGTATCGCTGAAGCCAAACAACGGGCCGGTGACGGCCCAGACGACGATCGTGGCGGTCGCGAGAATGAAGGCCATCGGCTTCCCAGTCGCCCGGGCAGCCCCTTTGGCAAAGCGGTTAAACCAGGAGCAGCGGTTCATCATATAAAGGAGATTCGTCTAGGCGGCCTTCTCTGCGCGCCTCGCCTATATCGCCAGCGTCGTATCCATCCGTCAGGCAATTTAGCCACGGATGAACACGGATGAAACACGGATAGAGCAATCCGGAGTCAAAACGATGTGCTACGGCGTGGCTTTTTGGTGAACGGATTTCGCCCACCTTCCGTTCTTTCCCATCCGTGTTTCATCCGTGTCCATCCGTGGCTGAAACTGCATTTTTCAGCTCTGGAATGGCTGGTTGAGGCTCTCCTTCGGCTTCGCTGGCCTGACAATTCTTTGACAATCTTCTCACCACCGTTTGGCACATCGTTGCGGGGCTTGGACTAGCTGTTGGACGCATGAAAACTACACCTCACTCCAAACGGCTCTTTGCTCCGCTCGCCGGTTCCATCTGCGTGCTGCTGGCCTTTACCACGCTCGTCCCGTGGATCAACGCCGCCTCGCCATCCGAGAGCAAGGCACGGAAAAAGACCTCAACCGTCGAGCAATACGACGACGCACCAAAAGGTCGCAACGCGCGCTCGCCGGAGGACTCGCTGGCTGCAGGCTTGAAGTATCTGCTCGCCCAGCAGCACTCCGACGGCGGATGGGGACAGGGCGGTGGCTGGCGGCAGAACACCAGTGCCAGCACGCGCAACGGGGGCGGCGGCGGCCGCGTGGAAGGCGCGAACGTCGAGGATCCTTCCGATCTCGGGAATACTTGCGCGACACTCGTGACGTTGCTGCGCGCCGGGCAATCGCCGAAGGAGGGCGAGCACAAGGGAGCGGCGGCGAAGGCCTTCGACTATATCTGCAAACAGGTGGAGAAGGCGGACCAGGATTCGCTCTACGTGACGGACGTGCGCGACACGCAGCTGCAGGTGAAGATCGGCACGTATGTGGACACCTTCCTCGCCGGCTGGGCGCTCTCGGAGATCAAAGGCAAGTTGGCCGACGACGCAGCGGAGACACGCCGCGCTACCGCGCTGGACAAGGTGATGGCCAAGATCGAGCGCAACCAAAAGGACGACGGCTCTTTTGCCAACAACAACGGTTGGGCCGCGGTGATTTCCCAAGGCTTGTGTAGCAAGGCGCTGAACTCCGCCGCGCGCAGCGGCGCAAAAGTGAAGCAGGAGACCCTGGACAAGGCGCAAAAGCAAAACATCGCCGGCCTGGATGTGCAGAAGGGTGGCTTCACCGCACCTGCGTCACCGGCTGCGGAGCCTTCGAGCGCCGGAGTCTCGCTCTATCGCGAGGCGGCGAAGCTCAACGGATTGCTCGAAAACTCGAAGTCGAATGTCGCTCGCAAGGAGGTGGCGCAAAAGACGATCGAGAACAAAGGCGCAACCGAGGAGGCCAAGGATCAGGCCAAGAAGGATCTGCAGCAGATCGATGTGGATGACAAAGCAACCGCGGTGGCGAATGCCTCGGTCGCCGGCAAACTAAGCGACGCGGGTTTCGTTGCCGGCTTCGGCAACAACGGCGGCGAAGAATTCCTGAGTTACATGAATGTGACCGAAGGCGTGCACCAGCGCGGCGGCAAGGAATGGGAGGACTGGCGCGCGAAGATGACAAAGACGGTGTGCGGCGCGCAGAATGAGGATGGCAGCTGGGCGGGCCAGCACTGCATCACCGGTCGCACTTTCTGCACGTCGACTGCGCTGCTGACCCTGCTCGTCGAGAAGGACAAGGCCGATGCGCGTACGAGCAGCAACACGCCGGCTCCCGCCGAGGCGCCGGTGGCGAAGGAGTAGAGCCATGAAAGTAACGCGACGCGAATTCCTGCGCGGGGCGGTGGGGTGGGGCGGGCTGCTGCTGGCCGGTTCGCTCGAGCTGCTGGCAGCACGCGGCTCGGAGCCAATGCGGCGCGCGCTGCGCTACCTCGCGGCGCAGCAATCCGCGGATGGCGCGTGGCGCTCCGGGCGTTACGCGGCCTTTCGCGACGGCGATGTGCTCACGCCCGTCGTGCTGTGGGCGATGCAGGCGGCGCAGCCGGGCAACGGGAGCGAAGCGGCCTTCACGCGTGGGCTGGAGTGGATGCGGCAGTTCAGCGATACCTGCGGCGCGCGGCAGGAGCCGTGGGCCGCGCTGCGCTACCCGCTCTTCACCGCGAGCTATGCGGCGCAGGTCTTCGCCCGCGAGGGCGACATGACTCGCGCTGCTGCGTGGGGGAAGATGATCGAGCAATTGCGCACCAGCCCTGCGCTCGGCTGGCGGGCGGGGGATCCGATGACCGGTGCGTGGGGCGATGCGGCCTCGCCGCCACATTTCACCGAGCCGGTCCCGGACATGCTGGCGCCGAACATTTCCGCGACGGCGCTGGCGGGAAGTGCGCTCGCGGCCTTGGGCGCCAGCGCCTCACCTGCGGGAGCGCTGCCCTTCCTTGAGCGCTGCCAGAATTTCTCGGAAGGGGAGCCGACGAAGTTCGACGACGGCGGCTTCTTTTTCGCCCTCGACGATCCGATCCGCAACAAGGGGGGCGGCGCCGGTCGCGATGGCCGCGGACGGCAGCGCTTCCGCTCCTACGGCAGCGCGACCTGCGATGGCTACCTCGCTATGCGCGCTTGCGGGGTGCCGCCGAATCATCCGCGCTTGCAGGCCGCGGCGGGCTGGCTGCAGGCGAATGGCAGCGGCATGACGCATGGTGGTCATTGGGAGGCTGGCCGCGCCGAGGCCCGGGCGTCACTGGTCTATTATTACAGCCAGGCGCTGGCCGCGGTATTGAGAGACCTGTCGGAAACCCACGGATGGAGCAGGCGGCTTGGCAACTCGCTCACCTTCGAGTTGACCGCGAGGCAAGGCAAGGACGGCGCCTGGCTGGGGATGGCGCCGGATAGTTGTGAAGACGAGCCCGTGCTCGCCACGGCATTCGCCACGCGAGCTCTCGCCCTGCTGGGGTGAGCGGCGTCCGCCTTTAATGCAGCGGCTCCTGCAAGTTCATCCCTCGCCCGCGCAACGGGCTGGGGCTGAGATTGCCAAAACGGGTCACGTCCTTCGGAGCGGTCTCCGGCACAGTCGTGATCTTCGGCCCATCGGGCAGGCCGGCGGAAAGAATGCTGCCCTGCATGGCGTGGGATACCGCGGAGTTGGAAACTTCCGACACCGTGACCTTGGAGTGCGGCTCCTCCGGCTGAAGGGATTGCGGGTGGTATTCCGCGACCGGTTCTGGTGCCGACGAGGCGACTTTCCTCGGCGAAGCGGGCACGGTCAAAGTAAGCCTCGGCGGTGGAGGTGCCGTGACGCTAGCAATGGCCGGGGCCGGAGTCGGCTTGGCCGCCGCGATGGGAGCAGGGGTCGATGGCTTGGGCGGCGGCGCAGACACGATGATCTTCGGTTTCGGCTGAACGTACTTCGCGTATTTCGGGAATTTCTCGGCGATGATCGAGACTTGGGTATCGACCGGCACTTCCTCAAAGACTTCCAGCACGTCCTGCGAACGCATGCGGATGCAACCGTAGCTGACCGGCTTGCCGATCTTGCCCTCCTCGGTGGTGCCGTGGATGTAGATGCCACGCGAACGGGCGTTGTGATTCTGGTCCTCGAGCCCGTCGAGCCACATGATGCGGGTGACGATCGGGTCACGTCCGGGCGAATTGGCCGGGAGCACCTCGCCCGTGGCGTGGCGCTGCTTGATCACGGATCCGCTGGCCAGTTCCTCGCCGATCTTTTCACACACCCGCAGGTGGCCGAGGGGCGTCTTGTAGCTGCCGTAGGAGTCCCCGATGCCGAACTTCGAAGTGGAAATGGGATACTTTTTCCAGAAGCACCCGTCGCGGAGCACGGTCAGTTTTTGCTCGGGAACACTGATGACGATGCTGACTTGGGGTACGTACGGGATCACTTCGTCCGCGGCGGCAACGCTCGCGAACAGGAGAAGACCCAGGAATGCCCCTTTGTATGAAAATCCCTGCACGGAGCGCGGATGTAACGTCGTTTTTAGGTCAATGCAACCCCTGATTTTGTCGCTATTTCTCCGGAACGAGCACGCAGCGGAAGCCGTAAATCACATCTCGCTCGGCCCGCTCGACCACATTTCGATACGAAGGGCGCAATTCGCTGGCCGAGGCCGTGCCCCAGGAGCCACCGCGCAGCACACCCCAGTCGCGGGCCCCGGCGCTCCCGCCCTTGTAGCTATCCTGGCACCATTGCCAGACATTGCCGCTCATGTCGAAGAGGCCGATGTGGTTCGGCGGAAAGCTGCCGACCGGCGAGGTCTGCGGAAAGCCATCGTGATAGCCGGGAATGGCCGGCGCCCCGCGCTTGCCCGGAAAGTCGGCGAAATTGCCCGCGCCAGCGGGCGGCGGCCACTGCTTGCCCCACGGAAAATCGCGCTGCTTGCCGTCGCGTTCCTCGGGCGTATTGCCGCCCTCCTCCGGCATCCCGGCGGAGGTGCTCCATTCGCGGTCGGTGGGCAGGCGGTAGCTCTGGCCGGGCTCGAGGCGCTCAGCGGCGGATTCCTTCTTGGTCAGCCATTCGCAGAAGGCCGTCGCGTCTTCCCAGCTTACCTTCACCACAGGATGCGAGCCATCCTGGGCAAAGTCCGGCACGGGACGCTGGCGCCCGGCGGCGGTGCAAAAGGCGTCGTAATCCATCACGCGGGTCGGCCAGACGGACACCAGCACGTCGCCCACCGGGACGAACTTCATGCCGAGGCTGTTTTCCCATGGTTCGCCACGACGCGGCCCGAGCCGCTTGAAGAAGCGGGCCTCGAAAAATTTCTGCCGACCGGGCTCCACCATGCCGCTCACCTCGATGTTCTTGTAACCACCCAGGCGCAGCTCGTATTTCACCTGGCCGGGATCGAGATCCTCGAGCGGCAGCGGCGTGCGGCCCAGCTCGCGATCACCTTCCCACACGGTCGCTCCGGAAGGCGCACTGGTGATCTTCACGCTGCCACTGGGAAAGTCGAACATCACATCCAGCGGCGCCGTGTGATCAGTCACCACCGCGCGGCGCTGCTCCGGCCAATTGCGATAGGTGGCCACCAGTTCGTGCTCACCCTCGGAGGTCTTGATCTCCACCGGCGCGGCGCCGAGCACCTTGCCGTCCATGCTGATCATCACCCCCTGCTGCGGGCTGCTCACTGCGATCGCGCCGAGGGCGAACTCGAAATCCTTCGTCGTCGTCTCATCGCGCCCGATGCTCAGCCGCTCGACGTGCACGCGGGTATCGTGCTTGAGCACGAGCTGATAGTTGCCCATGCGCAGCCCTTCCACCGTCGCAGGCGTCAGGCCGGTCTTTACCACGATGTCGCCCTGCTTCAGCTCATACGTCGCGCCCGGAGGCTGCGAATTGATCTGCGCCGTGCCGTGCGACTCCCGCAGATGCAATACCTTCGGCCGCGCCACTTGGTCGGCCTTGATCTCAAACTGCAAATCCTCCGGCTCGTAGCTGGCGAGTACGATGTGCGCGGTATGTTTGCCCACCGGGATTTTGTTGAAATCCACGGGACTCATCGGCATGTCCGCCGGTCCTTTTATTCCTGCCTTGTCCAGCATCACCCACGCGCCGGCGGGCTCCGTCTCGATGCGCACCCCGCCGTAGGATTGATGCTGACGCATCGTATAAAAGCCCGCCGTCCCGAGCAGCAGCAGCACGGCCAGCCCGGCAATGAGCGGACGCCGCCGCCGGACGTGCTCGACCAGCGGCTCGCCATCGCGCAAGCGCATCAGGTCCTCGTGCATCTCCTCCGCCGTCTTGTAGCGCTCGCGGCAATCGTTGTCGCAGGCACGCAGCAGCACCTCGTTCAACCGCAGGAGCATGGCCTTGTCCGGCAGTTCGGCGATGTCTGTATTCACTGCTGGGAAATCCATGCGGTCCTTCCCCATGGCCAGCTCGTAGAGCACCTTGCCGAGGCTGTAGATATCCGCCTGGGGCGAACCCGGACCCTCGTGTGGCACATAGCCCTCGGTGCCCACATAGGAGGCCTGCCCGCTCGCCGCCACGAGCCCGATGTCGGCGATCTTCGGCACGCCGCCGACGAAGATGATATTGGCCGGCTTGATGTCCCGGTGCACCAGCCCCTGCCGGTGCAGCGCCGCCAGCGCTTTCGTCAGCGACAGTCCGATGGTGATACACTCGTCCGCCAGCAGTCGCGACCGGCGCGACAACTCGCTCTTGATCGTCTTCGGCACGTAGGTCGCCGGATCGATGCAGACGTTGCCGAGATGGTCGTCCGCCAGCTCCATGACGTAGTAGAAAAAGTCCCCGGCCTCGTCGCGTCCCACGTGCAGGATGTCCACAAAGCCCGCGTCCTCGCGCGAAATCGGCTCGAATTTCGCCATGCCCTCGAATTCGCGCTGGAAGGCTTTGTCGCTCTCGAAGGTGCGCCGGTCCACGATCTTCACCGCGCGCCACGTGGAAGTGAGACTCCGGGCCAACCAGATCTCCCCGTACGAGCCCCGGCCGATGCTGCGAACCATCTCATGGTTCGGCACATGCGGGACCTTGGGGTTGTCGGCAGTCGAGGGCATCTTTGGGCGACTGTATCGTTACCCCCGCGCCAGCACAAATACGCAGTGGAGGGCGCTTTTAGGGGCGGTGGCTCCCATAATTCCTATTCTTCCCATGCCTCCCATTCGTACAGGCGAGAGCCTCCCTCATGGGAAGGATGGGAGGAATGGGAAGCCTGGGGGATGCTTCTCAGTGCGACTTCTCCAGCAGCGCTACTTCCTTCTTCAGCTGCGCGGAAAGCCGATGCTTCACGATGTAGACCTGCGCCAGGCTCACCGAAAGGCTGGCCGCGACCTTCGCCGCCGACCACTGCTTCACCACCAGGCAATCGAAAATCTGGTAATGCTTCGCATCCACCCGCCGCTTCACCTTTTCCAGCGCCGCCTGCAAGACATGCTGCTGCCACTCCTGGTCCCACGTCGTGCGAATATCGAACCCGTCCGGCACGCGCTCGATCGTCGCTGTCTCCCGGGACGCCGTCCCGCGCGTTGGGCTCTGGGCCGTGGCCGGCGCCCGCTTGCGAAACTGGTCGGCAATCCGCCAGCGCGTGATGTGCAGCAGCCACCCCTTGAACGAGCCCGCCTCCCGCTCGTACTTCGTGATGTTCTTCGCGACCGTGATCACCGTCTCCTGCACCACATCCTGCGACTCGGCATCCGTCAACCCGCTCTGCCGGGCCACGCCATAGATCAGCCGCCAGTAGGTCTCAAAAAACTCCTGCCAGTTCCGCTGGTCCTGCCAGTTTGTCAATCGCTCCACCAAGCTCTTCCGCGTCGCATTGAGGCGCGGCCCAGTCGGAGGGGAAGAAGTTTTCATCGGGCAGCGAGAGTAGCAGGACTGTCCGCCGGAAATGGAGTAGAAAAAAGAGGGTCGCCGCGAATCTGGTGTTCCCAGCCATGTCGTGACACCGTCGAGATCGTGCGAACCTTCGTCATTGGCGACATTCATGGATACCAGCAGGCACTACGAGTTTTACTCGTTGAGGTCGCACCCCAAACGGATGACCTTTTGATCTTCATGGGCGACTATGTCGACAAAGGACCAGATGTGCAGGGCGTCATCGACGACCTCTTTTCCTTGAGCCAGACGCACGCGACGATCTTCCTCCGGGGCAATCATGACCAAATGATGATCGATGCCTATCGCGACGCCGCGAAGTTCCCGATTTGGGTATGTCTTGCGGGAGAAGATCCACTGCGAAGTTATGGCCATGGTTCCCTCCGCGAACAGTTGCAGATGGTCCCTGCGGAGCACTGGGCGTTCCTGGAAACGACCTGCCGGAATTATTTCGAGACACCGGATTTCATCTTCGTGCACGGCGGTCTGCGTCCGGAAGTCGATCCGGCCGAAGAACACCCGGAACGCTTGCAATGGACCACCTTGCTGGACGCCGCACTACATACCTCCGGGCGCACAGTGATCTGCGGTCATTCCGCGCAGCGCAATGGCCGCATTGCCGATCTCGGCCACACGATCTGTGTGGACACCGATATCGCTGGCGGTGGCTGGCTCACCTGCCTGGCGCTCGACGATTTCGAGTATTGGCAGGCCAGCGCGGATGGTCGATCCCGCTGCGGACGCCTATCCCGTCACGAATAGACGGTCGTCCCACCCGACCATGCCTTGCACGTTCCCGGCTAATCCGCCACCATCGCCCCGCAATGAAAGTTTGGCGCCTTTTTCTGGAAATGCTCGCGGGAAATGCCGCGGGTGGACTTGCATGTTGGCTCGTCTATGGCCTTTCCCGGCTTGGGCATGACAATACGGCGATCGTGATTTTTCCGAGCTTGTTTCTGGTGCCGTTCACGATCGGGTTGGTGTCGGCGTGGGTGTGGCGTCCCCTGGAGTTGCGTGTCGGCGAGGCGATGCTGCACTCGCTCTCCTGCACGGTCGTGGGATTGCTGGGGGCGTTCGTTGCTTTTCACGAGGGAATCGTGTGTCTGCTCATCGTCTCGCCGGCTCTTTATCTCGGCATCGACGCCGGAGTGCTCGCGGGACGCAGCTGGTTCCGGAGGAAGGATCAGGACGGTATGAACTTTTACCTCGCGGCTATCGCAATTTAAATAAATCCGTAATCGCTGGATGACGGTGGCGGAGCAGAGCTCTGGGGAGCGCAGTCGTCTCGACTGCTGGCGCCGGCGTCTCGCCGGCGCGAACTTTTTCGGCGTGCGTAAAATGAGGGCACATTTTCCTGTAGGAGAGCGGATCCAAGTTCATTTCGGCGAGACGCCGAAACCAGCAGTCGGGACGACTGCGCTCCCCGGAGTTCCCGGCCGTGCGCCCGGGCGGGGACTACGACTTAATTTAAAATGTTCTAATCGTCCGAGATCGGCGACGAAAGTGCGAAGTAGCAGGCGGCGTAGGCGAGAGTGACTAATAGTAAATAGGCAGTCATTGGTTTATCCTCCTTAAGCTTTCGAAACCGCTGATTCGACGGGGTGTGTATTCACGGTCGTGGACCGGAATGTTTGCGGCGCGGCAGAGAACCGGTACGGGTGCGAAGTTCGATTCTAAGGGCATGAGCCAGGGAAAATATCGAATTCTTGTTAGGGTGTTAGGATGGACTGCCATTGTCTTTTTCGCCGTGATCATCGTTGGCGCTGTGGCTGCCTACACGGTTCACTCGCGCTACGTCGGGCGGGCGGCGAAGTTCGACCTCACGAAGATCGATAACCTGGCCGAACGATCGGAAATCCTGGACGCGAATGGCGAGCTCTACACCTACTTTGACGGCGAGAATCGCCTCGTCGTCCCGCTCACGGCCATCTCTCCCCAATTTCAGCAGGCGGTGCTCGCACGGGAGGATAGCCGGTTTCTTGAGCATCATGGAGTCGATTCGGAAGGCATTCTCCGGGCCGTGGTCACCAATCTTCGGGCGGGCGGCACAAAACAGGGCGCGAGCACCATCACCCAGCAGCTGGCGCGCAACGCCTGTGGGCTTGGGGAGCGGTCGATGGACCGCAAGATCCTGGAGGCGGTGCTCGCCCGGCGGATCGAGGAGCAATACACAAAAGATCAGATCCTGGAGATGTACCTGAATCGGATTTACTTCGGCGCGGGCTACTATGGTGTGGAAGCCGCGTCGCGCGGCTATTTCGGCAAGTCGGCCTCGCAACTTTCGCTTGGTGAAAGCGCGGCCTTGGCGGCGCTCATCCGCAACCCGAACCGCATGGCGCCTTCGCGCAACATCGATGCCGCCATGGAAGGCCGCAATGAAGTGCTCGCGCGCATGGAGCAGTTGCACATGATCACGCCCGACGACCGCACCGCAGCGCAGGCGCAGCAGTTGCAGGTGACGGCGCGCAAGAGTTTGCGGGTGAATGACGACGACGTGGTCGATGCGGTGCAGCGGGAACTGGGCACGCTGCTCGCGCCGCAGACGATTGAGAATGGCGGCCTGCGTGTCTCCATGACGATCGATCCTGCGATGCAGAAACAGGCCCAGGCGGCGGCGGATCGACGGCTGAGTGAGGTCGAGGCGCAGAAAGGCTATGGGCATCCGAAAAAGGCTGCTTTCGTCCCGGGTGTGAAGGGTGAGGAGGAAAAGCCGACCGACTATCTGCAAGCGGCTGTGGTGGTGATCGACAACCGCACCGGCGCGATTCGCGCAGCCGTCGGCGGGCGCGATTACTCGCAGAGCAAGTATTCGCGTGCCCTGGCGAGCAAGCGCCAGATCGGCTCCACGTTCAAACCGTTCGTCTATGCGACCGCGTTCGAGCGCGGACTCATGCCGGGCACTTACGTGAACGATGCGAAGCTCAATATAGGTGAGTTCAAGGATTTGCCGAAGAAGTGGTCGCCGGAAAATTCCGACGGCGAATACGGTGGCCTGCAACCGGCGGCGTTCGGCCTCTTGAAGTCGCGCAACACCATGAGTGTCCGTGTGGGCGAGTATGCGAGCTTGGCGAAGGTGCGGGAGTTTGGCCAGACGGTGGGCCTGAGCGACAACATTCCTGATCTCCCGGTGGTGTTCCTCGGGGCTTTTGAAACCACGGCACGCAATCTCACCGCGGCTTACACCATCTTTCCAAACGGTGGAGTTTATCGGCCCCCTTTCCTCATTTCCAAAGTGGAAGATCATGCCGGCCACATCCTCTACGAAGCGCCGCATGCGGAGAAGCAGGTGCTTTCGCCCGAAAGCGCGTGGATGGTCTCGGGTATCTTGCAGCAGGTGATGAAGTCGGGAACGGCGGCCAAAGCGGCGCAGCTCGGCTGGAAAAAGGTCGGCGCGGGCAAGACGGGAACGACGAATGATTTCTACGACGCGTGGTTCGTGGGTTACACCGCCTCGCTCACCTGTGGGGTGTGGGTAGGCATGGATCAGCCGCAGACGATCATGGAAAAGGGCTATGGCGCGGCGCTCGCGCTGCCCATCTGGGTGGATGTGATGAACCAAGCACCGGAGAACAAGTATCCCGCGTCCTCGCTGACGGACGGGGTACCCTTCAAAAAAGTATCGCTCTGCTCGGTGTCGGGAGAAAAGGCCACCTCGATGTGTGTGGCGGAGCACTGTGCTTACCAGATGGACCTGCCGGTCTCGCGGATTCCGAATGGCACCTGCCGTACGCACCCCGAAGCAGCGCCAATGATTGCGGCCACCATGCCCACTCCGGCGGCGCCCGGATCGGTAGCTCCCGCTCCCGCGCCAGTCACCGCTCCAACAGTCATGCCCGCGGCCGCTCCCGCCACCTCGATTGCACGCTCGCCTGACCTGGTCGCTCCGGCGCCGGTGGCGACCGGTCCCGCGACCACCGTGCGTGCGACGCCAGTCGCTCCGGTCAACTCAGGCTACGTAAACCGCGCGCCCGTCGCGCCCGACCGCTCTGTCGATTTCCCCGAGCCGCAGCCAGCCTCTGCAGCCGCGTCGCAGCGGCCCCCGGCGCAGACTGCAGTCCTGCCGCCGTCCCGTCCTCCCGTCATTGTCCGGAGCCGCAGTCGGAATGAAGCGATGGAGATTCCGCCCACAGAGCTACCTGCAGTTCCCGATCCTGCTCCCCCGGCTCCCCGGATGGTGGAAGTGCGGCGCGCGGTTCCCGTGTCGCATCCCAGCAGCGAGGCTCCGAGGGCGGCTGCCAGTGCCCCGCCGGCGCAGTCATCGGTCCAATCGACCCAACCCGGCGTCTCCGAGCGTCGCATCGTGGAGCAACTGCCGGATGGCCGCACCCGCATCACGACTATTCGCTCGACTCGTCCTTCCGCAAAAGGGCGGGGCGCCACACCGGCGCCGGATGTCGTCCAGCAGTAGCGAAGGGTGGTAGTCGGACGCCGCTGTAGAGGGTCGATGGGTCCGTCATCGTGGGTTTGCGCGAGAGCGTGGGGCCTTGCACGCCCAGGATTGAGTCGCCAACATCGTACCGATGAGAGCATTGCGTCTTTTTCTCGGGATGCTCGCGGGAAACGCCGCGGGTGGACTCGCGTGTTTGCTGGCCTATGGCCTTTCCCGGCTTGGGCACGACACTGCGGCGATCGTGATTTATCCGAGCCTGTTTCTGGTTCCGTTCACGATCGGGCTGGTGGCGGCGTGGGTGTGGCGTCCCCTCGCGTTGCGTATCGGCGAAGCGATGCTGCACTCGCTCTCCTGCACCGTCGGAGGGTTGCTGGCGGCGTCCATCGCTTTTCACGAGGGGATAGTGTGTCTGCTCATCGTCTCGCCAGCTCTTTATCTCGGTATCGCCGCCGGAGTGCTCGCGGGACGCAGCTTGTTCCGGAGGAAGGATCAGGACGGCATGAACTTTTACCTCGCGCCGCTACTGCTCCTCGCGGTCGCGGCGGAACCGCAGCTGCGCGCGCCGCATACCGGCGTGGTGACTGATGAGATTCGCATCGCCGCGCCACCGGCCAAGGTGTGGCCGCATGTGCTGGCCTTCCCGGAGATCCGCGAAGCACCTGACTACTGGTTGTTCCGAGTGGGCCTGCCATATCCGGTGGATACCACGAATGGCGGCAATTTCGTGGACGCGGATCGCGCGTGCCGGTTCAGCGGCGGTGCGGTCTTCAAGGAAAAGGTCGCGGAGCTGGTGCCGGAAAAGCGGCTCACTTTCGACATCGTGGAAGTGCCGCAGGACCCTGAATTGATCGGCCATCTCGATGCGCATCGCGGCCAGTTTGAGCTGCGCGACAATGGCGACGGCACGACGACGCTGATCGGCCGCACGTGGTATTCGCTGCGGGTGCGCCCGGCGTTTTATTTCGACTGGTGGACGCACGATATCTTTCGCGCCGTGCACCTGCGCGTGATGCGGCACATCCAGCAGCTCTCCGAGAGCGGGGCATAAATATGCTGCGCTTCGTGGTCCGCTATTTCCGGTGGATGGCACAAGTTCCGTTGGCGACGCAATTCTTCGACGCGTTGCTGTTGACGTGGACGGCTGTCTTTCATCCACAGACCCTGCGCGCCATCGAGGCACTCGAAGCTGCCGCTCTGCAACTGCCTGGCGTCTCTCCCGCGCCCCATCGCTACGGCGGCATCGGCTTCATGCACGGGGGAAAAGAATTCGCCCATGTGCATGGCAATGGGCTACTGGACGTAAAGCTCACCAGGGAACGTGCGGCGGGAATCGTGGCGGAAGGCCACGCGAAGCCGCATCACGTCTTCGGACCATCGGCGTGGATCAGCTTCCAATTGCACACGGCGGGCGATTGCGACAATGCGCTCATGCTCCTGCACGCGGGCATGATCGAAGCCTCCTAGGCGAAGAGCTCGCGGTCGCGAATCTTGATCGCGTCCAGGAAGTCCTCTTCCCACCACGCAACCTCGCCCACTTTTCGTGGCGGACGAAGGAGCACCAATTTCTTGCGCGCTTTCTTTGCGTCGGCTTGGGCGACGCGGAAGTGGTAGTGATCGAAGATACGCAGCGCTTCGATCATAAACGCGGTGGCAATGCGTCGATCGCGAATGACGAGGAGATTTTCGCCATTGGATGTGTCGGCCGCGCCGGAAAAATTGAAGGAGCCGAAATAAACGCGGGCCGAAGGCTGATCGAAATCGATGACCACAAACTTGTGGTGCATGAGCGCGCCGTTGCCGCCGGAGGTCTCGCTGCGGAAAGGCTCGGGCAGATTCTTTTTCAAGGCTGCGGTGCCGATCACGCTCACCGTGCCGTCGGGCTTGGTGAGTTCCAATCCCTTCACCGCCGAGTCGGAGATCCCGTAGCTAAAGATGCGGTTCTCGTCTTTCAGCGCGGTGATGGCCTTCTTGATCACACCCGGCGTCATGTAGAGAAAGGCCAGCGAGAAGAGGAGGCTCGACTGGGTGGCGGCGATATCCTTGCCGATGGAATCGATCAGGGCGTTTTTCTGCAGGTGGGGCGAGAAAGCGATCTGCGCATCGATGCCGGGCAGGCCGATGGCGTTCCAAACGGCGGAGGACGTCTTGCCAAAGGTGCCGGGCGTCTCATGGTCCCAATAGTTTTGGAAGGCGTCCTTGAAGAGGCGCGCGGCACTTGCGCCATGGAGAAGCACGGCGTGATTGTTTTGCACGTAGAAGCCGCGCCACGAGAGATTGGTGGAACCGCAGATCGCCGCCTGCAGGGTGGGGCTGTCCACCACGATGGTCTTGTTGTGCTGGAGCCCGCCCATGGCCTGGCGTTTCACATTTTCCGCACCGGCGGAGACCGCGATCCGGCTCGCGGCGCTCGTCTCGGCGGAGCTGGGCAACCCATGCTTGTCGCTGTTGTCGATGATGACTTTGACACGGCGGCCGAGCTGCTCGATGCGGGTCACGATTTCCGGCTCGTTCAGATCGTAAGCAACGACGCGCACCTGCGCTTGGGGATCGGCGATCGCCTGGTCGAGTAGATCGAGAATCACCCGGCGTGCCTCGAAGCCCATCCAGACATACGCGTCGGCCGCCTTTGGATGCGTGGGTGTGAAGGTCAGGCCCGCATCCGCCTTGTCTGGCAGGAGGGTGGCCAGCGCCGCGTCGGGATCGTTGCCGCCGTAGTAATCGACAAAAGCTTGGGAGACGACAAAGCCGCGCGTGAACGCGACATTGAGCGCGCCGGGATAGGTCTCGCGCTGCAGCTCGATGGCCGCTTCCTGGAAATCGCCGTAGCTGAGCTCGTCGTGCTCGTTCATGAACACCGGCGTGACGCGATAGATAAAAGCGCCTGTAAGATCCGCGTTCCGGGGAAAGTGAACCCAGCGAAATTTCTGGATCGGCGACAGCCGCGAGGAGAGTTTCTGGGGATTCACCGATCCGTCGGCGGCCGGGAAGCCGATGCGATTGTTGACCGGATAGAAACGATGCCCGCCGGGCTCCTGGTATTCGATGGCGAAGCCGACCAAGTCTTTGGAAGGTGTCCCGGCCTTCCAATTCATGGCGAGCAGGGCCATGCCTTCACCTCGATGAACCTTAAGCGTGAACAGTGCCGCCGGGTTCGTTCCCACCACTTGAAAATCCGAGCTCATGGCGGACAGGCTAGTTATTTCAGTGACTGGAGACAACATCGGATTGGCCCACGATGGCCAGCTTTTGGCAGCGGATGAGACGGCCATCCGCGGTCAAAGCATCGACGCCCCGCCATGGCCTCTTTAGGATTCGCTAAGTGTGAAAGGTCTCGTCGCTGAAATCCGCTTTCTTCTCAAGGTGGCTCGACCGGGGTTTTGGTTGACCTCGGTGTGGTTTTATTTGCTGCCCCTGGGCGGGCACTCCGTGCTGGGTTCTCCGGAATTTTGGCTCGGGCTGCTTTACGTGACCTTCCCGCTCGGGATGATCATTTACGGTTGGAACGATGCGGTTGATTTCGAGACGGACCGGCTGAATCCGCGGAAGGATACTTTTCTCTTCGGTGCCCGGCCAACCACGCAGCAGAGCACCCGCCTGCCATGGCGCATCGCGCTGGTGCAGGCCCCGTTTGTAGTCATCTTCACGTGGATGATCGGCGCACGGGCGCTGGTCTGGTTTGGGGCGCTCGTATTATCCACGGCGCTTTACAACTGGCCGGGCAGAGGATGCAAAGGGCGTCCGGGGCTCGATTTGTTGAACCAGAGCGCATACCTGCTCGTGTTTGTGCTCAGCAGTTGGCTGAACGGGCTGCCGCAGGCGCCGTGGTTCACGTTTATCTTCGGGGCCATGTTTGCCATGCACTCGCATCTTTTCGGCGAGATCATGGATCATGAGCCGGACCGCGCGGTGGGCCGGCGTACGACGGCAGTGACGATCGGTACGCTGCCGGCGAAATGGTTGATGATTGCCTTTCTCGGCAGCGAGGCGGTGCTCGTCTGGCAGTGCACAGGTGATGCGGGGATGGCCGCGTTTCTTGCAGGTGGAGCGCTCTTTTTCGCGGCCGATGTGAGTTGGCTCTGGTGCGAGCGGCCCTACGCGCCTTGGCAGATGCGGCTGTTCTTCCTCGGGTGGAATGCGGCAGCGCTGCTGAGCATTCCGTGGATGTGGCACGGGGCGCGATTTGCGGTGCGAGGGAGCTAAACGCAGAGACTTTTCATCCGGGAAGAAGCGAACGGGCGGGAAATCGTCTGCCGAGAGCGGCGGTGAGCGAGACAGGAGCGCTTCACTTCGATTGCACACACGCAGGTCTCGGGCGGCCTGCGATTTCAAGGATGTGAAAGATTCTGCTCCTCCGATTTCGACCGAAGAATTGGCTTACACCAGTGGGGGCAAACGCATCCGGATGCAGATGTGGGAGGCGCGGGGTAAGGAGGGTGTGGCGGCGCCCGCGGTGCTGGTGCTGCATGGCGCGGGGGTGGTGGATGCCGGGTATCGTTATCTCTCCCAATTGGCGCGACGGCTGGCCGGGCACGGATTTCATGTCTTCATGGCGGAATACTTTGATCGCACGGGGACCACCTCGGCGACGGATACGACTATCAAAACGCATGCGGCGGTGTGGCTCGAGACGATCCATGATGCGGTGGATTTTATCGCCGCGCAGCCCGGGGTGGAGCCGGAAGGAATTGGGACGCTGGGCTACTCGCTGGGAGGATATCTGGCAGTGGCGCACGCGGCGCAAGACGAGCGGATTCGCGCAGTGGTGGAGCTGGCCGGGGGCATCGACGCGGAGACGGCGGCCGGAGCGCACCGATTGCCGCCATTGCTGATCGTACACGGACGGGAAGATCCGCGCGTGTCGTTTAGCAATGCCCTGGAGCTTCAAGGATTGGCCGAGAGGCTGGAAGCACCGGTGCAGACGCTATTTCTGCCGGGCGAGCGGCATATCCTTTCGCCCGGGGCGGCGCTGGTAGCGGTGCGGCAGGCGATGCGATTTTTCGACGCGCACCTGAAGAGCAGTGCGGTGATGTGTTGAGGATCGCGGCCCTTACGCCGCGACGGCAATGCGGCGCAGCTTGCCGATCACCTTCGGCATGATCTCCAGCGCCTTTTCCATCTCGGCCTGAGTATTGAAGCGGCTGAAGGAGAAACGCAGGCTGGCGCGGGCGCGCTCGTCGCTCAAGCCCATAGCCTTGAGCACATGTGAGGCGTGGACGGAGCCGGTGGTGCAGGCGCTGCCGCTGCTGCAACAGATGTGATGCTGGTCGAGCAACATGAGAGCGCCTTCGCTGTCGATGCCTTCAAAGGCCAGGTTCGTGGTGTTCGGCAGGCGGTGCTCGGTGTCGCCATTCACGTGGGCGCCTTCAATGGTGGCGAGGATGCCGCTCTCGAAATCATCCCGCAGCTTTTTCACCACGGTCTTCTCGTGGGTCAGGTTGTGGCCGGCGACTTCACAGGCCTTGCCGAGGGCGACGATGCTGGCGACGTTTTGCGTGCCGGCGCGTTTGCCGTTTTCCTGTCCGCCGCCGATGAGGTAGGGCGCGAACTTGGTACGACGGTTGACGTAGAGGACGCCGACGCCTTTCGGGCAATGGAGCTTGTGCCCGGAGAGGGAGAGAAAATTGATCTTCGACTCGGCGAGATTGAGCGGGATCTTGCCCACCGCCTGCACGGCGTCGGTGTGGAAGATCGCGTGCTTCTTGCGGACGATCTCGGCGATCTCATGAATAGGGAAGAGGACGCCGGTCTCGTTGTTCGCCCACATCACGGTGACGATCGCGGTGTCGGGGCGGATGGCCTTTTCCAGTTCGTGGAGATCGATCTGGCCCTTGGAATCGACGTTCAG
>JBGGMZ010000056.1:0-15432 GCA_041287745.1 Chthoniobacter sp.
CAGATGCTCTATCCAATTGAGCTACGAGTGCTTCTCTAAGCCCGGTCGAAACCGGGAGCGGGATAAAAGCACTGATCGAACGGGCTGGCAACCCTTTCGTCAGAAAATTTTCGAAATTCTTTCGGCCCTATTTGGCGAGGGACTGGCGCAGGTAGTGCAGCGTGACGGCGCCGACTTTTTGCAAGCTCTCAGGACCGATGTGCTCCAGCGTATCCTCGGCGGTGTGCCAGTAAATGTAGTCGAAATCGATCAGGTCGACCGTGGGAATGTGCGCAACACGCAGAAGCGGTTCGTGGTCGTCGAGAATCGTGCGGGAGAAGAAGCCGAAGTTCTGGCGCAAGCCCAACGCTTCCGCGGAACTGAGGATGCCACGCGAGATCGCGGGAGGCGCATCCGGCGGAATGGTGATCGTGAGATCGCGATCCCCGATCATGTCCCAGAGGATGCCAAACTTAAACTGCCGCGCACGGTCGCCGAGCTGGCGGGCGTAATAGCGGCTGCCGTAGAGGCCATCGGCCTTCGGCTCGCTCGGGTCGGTGAATTGCACGACGGCCTCCTCGCCGTCGAAGAACACGAGCTCGATCTGCGCGGCCATGGCGGGATCCATGGCGAGGACTCGCGCCAGCTCGAGCAGGGCACCCGTGCTCGATGCGCCATCACTGGCACCGACGAAGCGGATGGTGCTGAAAATCTTCGTGTCGTAGTGAGAGCAGATGACGGCGCGCTGGGTGTTGTTCGGCGCGGGGTGCACGCCATTCGCGGAGAATCGGGCGATGATGTTGACGAAGTTCACCGGACCGTGCGGCGTGTCCTCGGTGAAGGTCTGGCGCTCCAGATCCCAACCCGATTTACGCAGCGATGCTTCAATCAACAGCCGTGCTTTTTCAAGCTCAGCCGAGCCCGAGGGACGCGGGCCGATTTCCACCTGCTGGCGCACCTCCTCGAAAGCTTTCTCGCCGGAAAACTCTTTCCAGATCTCCGCCGGCGGCGGAACGGACGGCCGGCTCGGGGGACCACCCGCGCTCTTGATGACGCTGATCGCCGCAGGGTGCTCGGACTCCACCGGCTGCGGTGAGGCAGAGTCGGACGCCGCGGGTGGCGCGGGCTTGCAGCTACTGAAAGCAGCCGCGATGGCCAGGAAAGTGAGGCAGCGGGACCGGACCAAGCGCTTTATTTCTCGTCGGGTTGCATCCCAAAAACGCCCAGCAGACGCTGCAAGTCGTCGTTGCCATAATACTCGATCTCGATGCGTCCACGCTTCTCCCCGTGATGCAGGGTGACGTGGGTGGCGAGATGCTGCTGAAGCCGATTTTGCAAATGGAGGATGGCCGGGCCGAGTATCGGCTTGGCGGCAACGGGTGTGCCGTTGCGCGTGGGCTTGGGCGTGCCGCTATCGGCGAAATGGCGCGCGACGAGTTTCTCGGCCGCACGCACGGTGAGATTCTGGCGGATGATCTCCTCCGCGAGCAGGGCTTGCTCGTCTTGCGATTTCAGTGCGAGCAACACCTTGGCATGTCCCACGGAAATGCGGTCCTGCGTGAGCCAGCTCTGCACCTGCTCGTGCAGGTCGAGGAGGCGCATGCTATTCGCCACGGTCGCGCGGCTCTTGCCGACTTTTTGCGCGATGTCTTCCTGGCGCAGGCCAAATTCCTTGGCGAGACGGGCGAAGGCGTTCGCTTCTTCGATCGGGTTGAGGTCTTCGCGCTGGAGATTCTCGATGAGCGCGAGTTCGAGGACATCCTGGTCGGAAGCTTCGCGAATGATGACCGGCGCCTCGGCCAGGCCGACCTTCTGCGCTGCGCGCCAGCGGCGCTCACCGGCGATGAGCTCGAAGGTATCGCCTCGCTGCCGGGCGATGAGCGGCTGGATGATGCCGTGCTCCTTGATGGAAGCGACGAGCTCTTCCAGATGCTCGTCACGAAAAACGGTGCGCGGCTGGAGTGGCGACGCGATGATTTTTGTCAATGGCACGGACTGCACGCGCTCGCCGCTTTCGACGGCGGGCGTGGGCGATGCGACGCGCGTATTGATCAGCGCGCCGAGGCCTTTTCCGAGTGCAACTTTTGCCATAGGGTTGGCGAGTGTAGGCTGGTGACTGCGGAGCCGCAATGATGAATGACGTGGAGCAGGTGAGGAAAAATTGGGATGCGAAAGGCGAAGCGGTGAGGCTCTCTTTCTTATAGCAATTGCCATGCTGATGCCGACGGCGGATTGCGGCTGGCGCTCCTTCCCCAGAGCGGGCAAGCATGGCCTGTGTTGTTTGAGCAAATCATCGAAATCCGCGACCCCGAGCCGCACGATGCTGCGCTGAACATGGCGATCGATGAAGCGCTGCTGCAGCGTGCGACGCAGCCGACGCTACGAGTATACGGGTGGAAGGGACGCGCGCTTTCGCTCGGGTATTTCAGTCGCTACGTCGAGGCGGAGCGAGCAGCGGCGGGACGCGCGATGGTGCGCCGCTGGACGGGCGGTGGACTCGTCGAGCATGGCGAGGATATCACCTACACGCTCGTAGTGCCGCGCGATGCGGCATTTTTTCAACACACGCCGCTGGAATCGTATCGGATGATTCACGAGACGATCGCGGAATGGCTACAAGGACGCGGAATTTCGGGGCAGGTGGCACCGAGCTCCGCGGAAGAGAGTTCGGGTGCATGTTTCGCCACGCACGTGCGTCACGACATTATCGCCGAAGAGGGCAAGCTGGCCGGAGCCGCCCAGCGGAGGACGCGCTGGGGGTTACTGCATCAGGGCAGTATTTTGTTGCCGGAGAAGAAGACGGGCGAAGGCCTCGCGGAGGCTTTCGCGAGTGAGATCACACGAGAAGACTTGTCCGCAGAGATTCTTCAAGCGGCACGCCAAATCGCGGAACAGAAATACGCTACGACGGACTGGCTACGCAAATTCTAGCGCATGCGCGACACCGTCCCCGCCGAAGTGTCATTCGGAATGGGGGCGGAGAAAACTGCTGGCCTCAGTCTACGACAACCTTACGCCGCGCCCGGTGCCGGCGCGGTCGAGCCGGGCAGCGAGAGGACGTTGGACGACCAGTAGTCGATGATATCCAGCGCGGCAAAGCGGAAGACGATGAGCAACGCGTCGTTCAGCGGGATACCGATCTTCTTTGCGATCGATTGCAGCGACTCGGCGCCATTGATGGCGGTGGCGAAACGCGCTTCCACGTCGTTGAGCTTGAGCTTCTGGATGAGTTCGTAGCCCTTGCGGGTGTAAGCCGGGCTGCCATTCGGGTCCGGGCGCTGCGCGGCCATGAGGTTGTCGAACTTCACATGGCGCAGACTGCCGAGGATCCAGTTATCGGGATCTTCCGTGCCCGGCGGGAAATTCTTCACGTATTCCGGGAACTCCTGCAGCTCTTCGAACTCGAACGTCACGCGGCCTGCGGTCCAGAGATTCGCGAAGACGCGCTGACCATGGTCGCGCACGATCTGCACGACGTCGTCGTGCGGGAAGCCGTTGCGGACGGAAAGGAAGAGGAAGATCGGGCAACCCGTGGCCGCCTGGGCCACCTGGCCTTCGATGATCAAACCGAGGTTCGTCGCCGAGAGGATCACCGGGGATTCGCGGCAATACATCTGGAAATTCCGCGACGTGGCGAAAAGGAAGCGGCCCTTGCTGATGAACAGCTCGATCGGGTAGCGGTTCACGAAAAACCGCAGGGCGCCCGTGAGGCGGTCGCCGTAGGCCATCTGCAGGGCAGAGCGGAGCGAGAAGAAAGCCGTGTGACCGCTGAAGACCGTGCGCGACGGATCATGGAAAAGAAGCTGCCGCGCCGGGTTCGCCATCGGCTTGTTCTTCGAAAGCGTGGCATTCACCACCTCGAGGAGGGACTCGGGCGTCACCGGCTTGGGCAGCACCTTGATGACGTTGTCGTAGCGCTCTTCGATGCGGTCGCCGTTGCCGTTGCTGGCCAGCAGCACCACCGGCACCTTCGCGGTGGCGGGATCGTTCAGGAGGCGGAAGCATACCGTCTCCGCATCCATATCGGGCAGCGTTTCGTTCAGCAGAATGAGGTCCGGCTGGGCGACATTGAAGCGATCGAAAGCGTCGTTACCCCGTTGTGCCAGAAGGACATCGACGCCATGGAAATTTTGAGCCAGCACGTTTTCCGTGAGCCGGGTCGCGACCAGACTTTCGTCGATTACGAGGATTTTTTGGGACATACCTATGGATTGAATTAACGCAGATGCGAGTCAGTAGGAGGGGGGTCTGACGTTTGGGACCAGACACGGGCCTCGATCCGCAAAATAAAGACTCGCAGGGGACTGTCAATCAAACTCCCAAAGCTCCTCCAAGACGCGGTTTTCGCTTTCCTGCACCCCGCTCATGCGGCACCTTCCGCCTCCCTATGCCCGCACCCGTCCGCGTCCGTTTTGCCCACTCGCCTACCGGCTATCTCCATGTCGGCTGGGCGCGCACTGCGCTCTTCAATTGGCTTTTCGCCCGCCACCACGGCGGTAAGTTCATCCTGCGTATCGAGGATACCGATAAAGAGCGCAATACTGCGGAAGCCGTGCAGGTCATCTACGACGGCCTCCGGTGGCTCGGGCTGGATTGGGACGAGGGTCCGCAGAGTGGCGGCGACCACGGCCCGTATTTCCAGAGTGAGCGCGAGGCGATCTACCAGCGTTATTTTGACCAACTGAAAGACGCCGGGCACCTTTATGAAGATGGCGGCGCGTGGCGGTTCCGCTTCCGGCGTGAGCCTGTGGAGGTCGATGACCTCATCTGCGGCAAAGTCACCACTGATTTTGCGAATGTCGAGATCACGCCCGACATGACCATCCGTCGTCCGGACGGCTCGTGGATTTTCCATTTCGTGAATGTCGTGGACGACATCGAGATGCAGATGACCCACGTCATCCGCGGCGAGGATCACCTTTCCAATACGCCGAAGCACATTCAACTTTTCAAGGCGATCGGAGTGGAGCCGCCGCGCTACGGCCATATCCCGCTCATCCTGAATCACGACGGCTCCAAGATGAGCAAGCGCGACCAAGGCGCGAGTATCACCGAGAGCTATATCGAGGGCGGCTACGCACCCGAGGCCGTGCGCAATTACTTCTGCCTCCTCGGCTGGTCGCCGAAGGATGATCGCGAGATCATGCCGCTGGAGGAAATCGTCAGCCGCTTCGACCTGGCGAATGTCAACCGCAAGGGCGCGCACTTCGACATCGCGAAATGCGACTGGTTCAACGGGCAGTACATTCAGCAAATGCCGATGGAGCGCTATCGCGAGCTGGCCCAGCCCTGGCTCGCGAAGGCCAGCATCTCCGCGCCCGCGGAGCAGCTCGATCCCGTGCTCGCCCTGGAGAAGATGAAGGTCGTCCACTTCAAGGAGATCCCGGATCGCGTGTCGTTCTTCTTCACGGAGGATTACGCCTACGACCCGGCGGCGGTGGAGAAGACTCTGCGCAAGCCGGAAGCGCTGGAGCGTCTCGGCCAGATCGCCGAGTGCTATGCGACGCTGGAGACATTCGATGCCGCGACACTCGAGGCGAAGCTGAAAGAACTCGCCGCATCGCTGGGCGTGAAGCCCGCGGAGTTCATCCATCCCACGCGTGTCGCCGTGAGTGGCCGCAGCGTCGGGCCGAGCCTCTATCACATGCTCGAGGTGCTGGGGAAGGCGCGCACGCTGGCCCGCTTTCAGCGGACTCGTGAGCAGTTCGCGGCCTGATTGATTTTCTCTTCAAATTCCGCTCGATGAAACCCGTCTACACCTTTGCCGACTTGCAGTCCTGGGAGACCGTGACCGCCGATGAGAAGCCGCCGATCCGCCTCGCCGTGTTTGGTGATCCCGTGGCGCACTCTGCTTCGCCGCCCATGCACAATGCCGCACTGGCCGCATGCGGCATTTCGATGGCCTATTGCCGGCTGCACATTCGTCCGGAGGAGCTGACAGAGGCGCTGCGCATTCTGCCTTCCAAGGGATTCATCGGCGTCAATTGCACCATCCCGCACAAGGCGGGTGCTCTCGCCACGGTGGATGAAGCGGACGATCACGCCCGCCTCGCCGGCAGTGTGAATACGGTGCGCGTCGAAAAGGATGGCAAGCTGCAGGGGTTTAGCACTGATGGCCTGGGCCTCGAGCGTGCCGTGAATGAACAACTGGGCGTCGAACTCAGCTCCGTGCGCGTGCTCGTGCTCGGCGCGGGTGGCGGCGCGGGCCAGGCGATCTCGATGCATTGCGCCAATGCGGATGTAAAGCATCTCACGCTCATCAATCGCAGCGTGGAAAAGCTGCATCCGTTGCAGGATGCGATCGCGGAGGTCTACCCTCGCGAACAGATTTCGGCGGGGGCATGGAATGACGCGTCGCTCGCGAAGGCACTCGATCAGTCGGACTTGGTGATCAACTGCTCCTCGCTCGGCATGAAGGCGGACGATCCCTCCCCCATCCCGGCGTCGCTGATTGAGAAACGGCACCTGCTTTTCGATACCATCTACATCACGGACCACACGCCGCTCATGCGCGCCGCGGATGAGGCTGGCGCCCGCTCGGCAAATGGTCTCACCATGCTCCTCTACCAGGGCGAAGTGGCCTTCGAGATTTGGTTCCAGCGCACTGCGCCGTTGGAAGTGATGCGCGAAGCGCTCTTCGCTCACATGCGCGGGAAGTAGTCGCTGTAGCCGGCCTCAGTGAGGCCGGAGCGGGGTGTTCATGCCCCGGTGCAGCAGCCACAGTTTGCAAAAGGCTAACCGAGCGCCGCTCGCGCCTCTGCGGCGTCTTTTTGGATCTGCGCACGCAGTTCTTCGAGTCCGGCAAATTTCTGCTCGGTTCGCAGGAACTTTCGGAACGTGATCTCCAAGTCTTCGCCATAGATCTCTTCGCTAAAATCGAAGAGATGCACTTCCAACAAGCGTTCGCCGCCGGCGTGTTTGACCGTCGGCCGCACTCCGATATTGGCCACGCCAGGTAGCACCTGATCGCCGCGTTTCGCCTCCACGGCGTAGACCCCATTCGGCGGATACTGCTCGTTGTGCGCGCTGAGATTGGCTGTGGGGAAACCGAGCTTTCGCCCGAGACGATCGCCTTCCACCACGGTGCCGAGAATAGTAAATTCGCGACCCAGCAATTTCGCGGCGCGAGCGAGGTCTCCATTTTCCACTGCAGCGCGAATGAGCGTGCTGCTGATGATCTCACCGTCCATCTCCACCGCCGGCACGCCGACTTCGTCAAAACCAAGCTGCCCGCCCAACCGCTCCAGCAGCGCCAGATTTCCGGCGCGGCCTTTGCCAAAAGACCACTCAAACCCGACACAAATCTCCCGCAACGGCTGCGCGGCTGCAGCGAGCGCGCGAATGAAATCCTCTGGGGGCGTCGCGGCAAATGTGAGGTCGAAGTGGATGATCAACTGATGCGTCACCCCGAGATCGCGAATGAGCTGCAGTTTGTGCGCGGTGGAGGTCAGGAGCCTGGGCGCCTGCTCCGGGCGCAGCACCCGTACAGGATGCGGATCGAATGTCACCACCACCGCCGTGCCATCGGCAAACCGCGCAGCTTCGAGCGCGCGCCGGATCACGGCCTGATGACCCCGGTGTACCCCGTCGAAAACTCCGATCGCGAGGAACAGCGGTCCCGGTAGGGTCCGCAGCTCGTCTATCGAGCGCAAGACGCCGGGAATCGCATCGAGACCGCTCTGCATGGCATTTCTCTCTCAGGCCCCGCGCATGCGCGAGACGGTCGGGAGACTCAGGATGCGCTGCTCGATGACCGCAGCGTCCTGGGTCTGGATGTCATTCACCGTCACCGCGTGTTCCAGGGTAAATTTGCCACTGCGTGTGCGGCGCAAGGTCTTGAGATGCGCGCCGCAGCCCAGTTCGTTGCCGATATCGAAAGCATAGGTGCGCACGTAGAAGCCTTTCGAGCACACCACGCGGAAATCGATCTCCGGGGAACGCACCTCTTGAATCTCATGCGCGTAGACATGCACGAAGCGCGGCTCGCGCTCCACCGTCTTGCCCTGCCGCGCCAGTTTGTAGAGTGGCACGCCTTCCTTCTTGATCGCCGAGACCATCGGCGGCGTCTGGTAAAAATCGCCGTGAAACTTGGAGAATGCCGTGTCGATCTGCTCCCGAGGATATTCCTGCACCGGCCGCGTTTCCACCACCTGTCCGTCGGCATCCTGGCTGTCGGTCATCACGCCCAGCGTCATCGTGCCGACGTATTCCTTGTCCTCGGCCATGAGCAGGTCCTGAATCTTCGTTCCGCGCCCGAGCACGATGAGGAGCAGGCCGGTGGCGAGCGGGTCAAGCGTGCCGCAATGGCCGACTTTCTTGGTGTTGAGGCGGCGGCGGACGATGGCCACGACGTCGTGCGACGTCATGCCCGGGGCTTTATCTACGAGGAGAACGCCATCAAGGCTGGTCAAATTCATGATCGATTGCTTGCAAAACTTTTTCCTGAACCTCGGCGAGCGTGCCTTGCACACGCGCCCCTGCGGCGAGCATATGGCCGCCACCACCAAACATCTGGCAGACCTTGCTCACGTTGATTTTCGGCGACTTCGAGCGCAGGCTCACGCGTACACGCCCGTCACCGATCTCATCGAAAAACGCCGCGGCGATGACACCGTTGATCGAACGAATGTAATCGATGAGGCCTTCGGTATCGTCGGGCTGGATGCCAAGCTTCTGTGTCGTCGCAGCATCCAAGGCAAAGCTCGCCACACGGTCCTGGCTGGAGAAGCGCAGCGTATTGAGAAGTTCACGCAAGAGCTCAAGCCGGCGGCGCGGATAGCTCTCGTACATCTTCTGCGAGAGCTCGCCCACATTCACTCCGGAACGAATCAACTCCGCCCCGATCTCGTAGGTGCGCGCGGTCGTGCTCGGGTATTGGAATGAGCCGGTGTCCGTGCTGATGGCGACGAAAAGATTGTCGGCCATCGGATAAGTCAGCGGCAAGTCCTGCCCGCGAAAAAGCTCGAAGAGAATCTGGCCAGTGGCTGGCGCGGTCGCATCGATGTAACTGAGATCGCCGTAACCTTCGTTCGTGATGTGGTGATCGATATTGATCCACGTATCCGCATGGGCGACCGCTTCGACTGCCTTGCCCGCGCGGGTTTTCACCGCGTTGTCCAGCACGATGGCCACCTCGAAACGCTGTGGCTCCGCCGCGGGGCGCGAGACGATCTCGTACCCTGGCAAATAACGAAACTTCTCCGGCACCCCATCTTCATTCCAAGCGGTCACGTCTTTGCCGAGCTGCTGGAGACAAAGCGCCGTGGCGATGGTGCAGCCGAGCGCATCGCCATCGGGCCGCGCGTGGCTCATGACCACAAAACGGTTCCGCGTGCGCAGCACCTCCGCGATTTCCGCGAGAGACTGGTTACTTTGCATCGGTCTCAGCGTCCGCATCGCCGTCAGCATCCGGATCGGGAGTGGGCTCATCCGGCGGGATCTCGATCTCGCTGAGGATATGGATCACCCGTGTGCCACGCTCGATGGATTCATCGAGCTTGAAGTGCAGTTGCGGTGTGTATTTCAAGACCACCCGCTTGGAGAGCAGATGCTGCAGTTGCTTGCGCTTGTCGTGCAGGCTGGCCATCGCCGCTTTCGCCTGCGCATCACTGCCGATCACGCTGATGAAGACGTGGGCGTGCTTGAGGTCGGGCGTGATATCCACCTGCTGCACCGTGACCAGTGCGGCCTCAAACGATACCTCGCGAGTGAGGAGATCGCCGAGTTCACGCCTGACCAGTTCGTTGACGCGTTCGAGACGGTGCTTCATGGGAAGTTGATAGTTGATTGTTGATGTTGAGAGCCGTCGGTGGTGGAGCCGAGCGACTTGCGCCAGTGGCGCCTCTCTCAACTCTCAGCACTCAACTCTCAACGAACCCGTCACAGTTTTTGAGCGATTTTTTCCAGGGTGTAGCACTCGATGACATCGCCGACTTCGTAATCGTTGAAGTCGCCGAGTTTCGCGCCGCACTCGAGGCCGCTGCGGACTTCCTTCACGTCGTCCTGGAAGCGGCGCAACGTGGCGAAGCCGCCATCGTAGATCGGCGTGCGGCCGCGAAGGACGCGGGCGCGCGCGGTGCGAGCGAGGCGCCCATCGGTGACGGCGCAGCCAGCGACCAATCCCTTGGTCAGCTCGAAGACCTTGCGGACTTCGGCGTGGCCGATGACCGTTTCGCGCGTCTCCGGATCGAGCATGCCGGCCATCGCTTCCTTCACCTGATCGATGAGTTCGTAGATGATCGAGAAGAGCTTGATCTGGACGTTCTCGCGCTTGGCGACCTGCGCGGCGGTGCTTTCCACCTTCACATTGAAGCCAATCACGATCGCGTTCGAAGCCGCGGCGAGCAGGATATCCGACTCGCTGATCGGGCCGACCGCGCTGTGCACGATCTCGAGGTCGATCTTCTTGCTATCGATCTGCTCCAGCGAATTGACCAGTGCTTCCAGCGAGCCCTGCACGTCGCCCTTGATGATGACGTAGAGTTTCTTCTTCTGCCCATCGGCGAGGCTGGCGAAAAGATTTTCCAGCGTGGCGCGCTGCGGCGTCGCCAGCTTGTTCATGCGCTCGTCGGACTGGCGCTCAGCACTGAGCACCTTGGCCGCACGATCGTTCTCCATGACGACAAATTCATCGCCGGCATTTGGCAGACCGGAGAAACCAAGGATCTTCACCGGAGTGGAAGGCCCGGCGCTCTTGATCGGCTTGCCGCCGTCATCGATGAGGGACTTCACCTTGCCATCGAACTTACCGCAGATGAACGAGTCGCCCACCTTGAGCGTGCCCATGCGAACGATGATCGTGGCGGTCGGACCCCGGCCTTGCTCGATCTGGGCCTCGATAACGCTACCGCGCGGGTCTTGCTGCGTGCTGGCTTTGAGCTCGAGCATTTCCGACTCGAGAAGGATACGGTCGAGCAGTTCGTTGACGCCCTGGCCCTTGAGTGCGGAAACCGGGCAAACGCCGATTTCGCCGCCCCAATCTTCCGGCTGCAGGCCCTTCTCTTGAAGCTGACCTTTGACCTTGTCGATATTCGCGCCAGTCGCGTCGATCTTGGTGATTGCCACCAAGATCCTCACTTTCGCCGCCTTGGCGTGGTTCATCGCCTCGATGGTCTGCGGCATGATGCCGTCATCCGCCGCTACGACGAGCACGACGATGTCCGTGACATTCGCGCCACGAGCACGCATCGCCGTGAAGGCCGCGTGACCGGGAGTGTCGAGGAAAGTGATGCGGTGGTCGTTGTGCTCCACGCTGTAGGCGCCGATGTGCTGCGTGATGCCGCCCGCTTCGCCTGCTGCGACGCGCGTCTTGCGAATCGCATCCATGAGCGTGGTCTTGCCATGGTCAACATGGCCCATGAACGTCACGATGGGCGCGCGCGAGGTGAGTTCCGCCGGCTTCGGTTTCGGGGCTTCCTTCGGCGGTTCCTTGACGACTTCCACCTTGTGAACGCCGCCGCCCTCCTTGCGCTTTTCCTTCTCGAAGACGAGGCCGTGCTTCACACAGACCTTCGTTGCGACATCGGGCTCGATCGTCTGGTTGATCGACGCGAAGATATTCATCTCCATCAAGTCGCCGATCAGCTGGAACGGCTTCACGTTCATCGCCGTCGCCAATTCCTTGACGGTGAACGGAGGCTTGAGATGAATGACCTTCTCGTCGCTCGGCGCGGGTGGCGCGACCGGTGCGACAGGCACTTCTTCGACGGGAGCTGGAGCGACTTCCGCAGCCGGCTCAGGAGCGACCGGCTCCGGAGCAGGAGCGGGCGCGGGAGTCTTCGGGACTTCGGGCGCGAGAATCCTCGAAATCGGGATCTTGTTGTCGAGCGGCGACGCCGTCCGCACGCGTCTCACCTTTTTCGGCCCGTCGATGAGCGAGACGGTTTCCTGAACTACCTTCGGAGCGGGAGCGGGTGTTTCTTCAGCAGGCTTCTTGCCTTTATCGGCAGCAGCAGGGGCGGGCTTGCCCGCGGTCTTGGGCGCGGCGCCAGCCCTCGACTGCTTGTCGTCGGCTTTCTTCGCTCCAGGTTTGTGAGTGATTTTGGTAGATGGCATCAAAAGTCCTTTGGGAAATAATTTTCATGGCCTACTGCGTTGAGGCCAGCGAGCCGCTTGCGCGCTTCGCCGCAGTTTGAATCTCGGTCGCTTTCTCGAGCGGGATGCCGACTGTGTCGGCGATGTCCTGGGGCTCGACTTCGCCGAGCGAATCCAACGTGCTAAGGCCACCCCGGACGAGTGAGACCGCCAGCGCTTGCTCGATACCCAATGCATCGGCCAGCGTTTTCGCCGCCTTGCCGACACGCTCGTTGAAATCTTCGATGACCGACTTGTCCTGCTCAATATTGATATCCCAGCCGGTGAGGCGGGAAGTCAGGCGCGCATTTTGTCCACGCTTGCCGATGGCCAGCGAAAGCTGGTCTTCGTCAACCTTGATCAGGATGGCCTTTTTGCTCGGGTCGAGCGTCACATTCTTCACCTTCGCGGGCTTGAGCGCTTCCAGGACGAATTCTTTCGTATCCGCGCTCCAGCGAATGATATCGACCTTCTCGTTGTTGAGTTCGCGCACGATATTTTTCACGCGCGCGCCGCGCATGCCGACACAGGCACCCACAGGGTCAACTTTTTCGTTCGCGCTCCACACGGCGATCTTCGTGCGATGGCCAGCTTCACGGGCGATGCCCTTGATCTCGACCGTGCGGTCGGCGATCTCGCTGACTTCGGTCTCGAACAGGCGACGAACAAAATTCGGATGACTGCGGCTGATGATGATCTCCGGGCCGCGGGCGCCATTCTGGACGGCCACGACGTAGGCACGGATGCGATCGCCGACATTGTAATCTTCGGTCTGCACACGCTCCTTGTTGGGCATCACAGCCTCAAACTTGCCGAGGTCCACGACGACGTCGAGGCGCTCGAAACGGCGCACCGTGCCGCTGACGATCTCACCGGCGCGATCCTTGAACTCGTCGTAAATCATCTCCTTTTCCGCCTGGCGGATGCGCTGCATCATGGCCTGCTTGGCGGTCTGGGCGGCGATACGGCCGAAATCACGCGGAGTGACGGGCACCTCGAGCTCTTCGCCGATTTGTACGTCGCTCTTGAATTTCTTGGCCAGGTCAAACTTGATCTCGTCGTGCTTGTTCTCGACCTTCTCCACGACGTTGAGCTTGGCGTAGACTTTCATCTCGCCCGACTTGGAGTCGATATCGACGCGCAAATCCTTGGCCGGACCGACCGCCTTACGGGCAGCCGCGAGTACAGCATTATTGATCGCTTCCAAGAGCACTTCACGTTTGATGCCCTTGTCGCGCTCAAAAAAATCGAGGCCTGCGAGGATTTCACTATTCATATTTCGGTTTCCGCATCCGGGGACAAAAAAAAGTGGGCGTTAAACCCACTTGGCAAGCGCCGGAGTTGGAGGGTCAACATACCCTTCCTATACAGGGGCGTCAAGGTGCAAACCCTCCTTTGGCGGCGACATCGATTCCGCTCGCAAAGCTCGCAATTCCACCCTGTTTCCTGAGTAAAACATCTACTATGGGTATTCAAACGCTCTTCTTCGACGCTGCCGGCACCCTCTTTTACCTCCCAAAAGGGGTAGGCTGGCACTATCGAGACGTGGCCAGCCGCTTCGGCTGCACTCTGGAGGCGGAAAGCCTATCGCACGCCTTTCGGACGGTGTGGAAGCGCATGCCCCCTCGCCCAGCCACACAGGAGCCAAGGACGAGTGACGACAAGAGCTGGTGGTTTCATCTGGTCATGGAGGTGCTAAAGGAGTGCGGCGGGGCAAAGGAGGCCCTGCCCCGGGAAGAGTATTTCGAGGCGCTCTACACGGAATTCACCAAGCCAGGCATCTGGGAGCTCTTTCCAGAGGTTCGGGAAGTCCTTGCCGCCCTCTCGCCTCGCTACCGGCTGGGGATCATCTCAAATTTCGACGGTCGACTCCGTCCGATTCTCGCCAATCTGGGGATCAGCCAGCTTCTCGACCCCATCGTGATTTCCAGTGAGGTCGGCGCGGACAAACCCGACAGCTGGATTTTCCAACAAGCCCTCGTTCAGGCCCGTTGTGCCGCCGCCCAGTCTATCCATGTCGGTGATGATCCCCTGGCCGACTGGCAGGGCGCAAGAGACGCCGGGCTGCGAGTCTTCCAACTGGAGCGCCCGACGAATTCTCTGTGGGACCTGGCGCGAGAACTAGGTGTGAAGCCGGCGAGAAGCGATGGATGAAGCAGCGCCGGCTTCCCTTTCCCTCGTCCTTTTCCCCCTACATTCCCGTCCGCTTCTTAATCCGGTTGATGTTTTCCCGCGCGAAGGCCCGCTGGTCATTCGGTAGATCCGGATCATCCAGCGCGAGCATGAAGGCATTGATCGCCCGCTGGGCATCCCCCATCGCGGTAAACGCCTGCCCAAGATAAAGCTGATAGCCGGCAATCGGTCGCCCATCGGCTTCCGCCTGTTTGATCAGCTTCTCGATCGCCGCGACCTCTGCCTGGTAGGCATGCGCCTCGTGGGCGATTTTCGCGTGGTAGAAAAGCAGATTCGGATCGTCTGGCACCTTCGCAATCAGCTGTGACGAAAGAGCATACGCCTCACTGAAGCGTTTCATGCCGTAGAGCAGTTGCGTCTTCGTGGCCAGCGCGGGAAGAAAATCGCTTTTCGCCGAGAGCGCCCGCTCCACCTGCTGCGAAGCCTGGGTCCACTCGCCACGACCGATGTAATATACTGCCAGCGCATTGGCCACGTGCGGCTCACGCGGAGCCAGATCCGACGCCTCATCGAGCAACGTCTTCCCCGCCTCCACCTGCTTCGCCGCCAGTAGCTTCACCGCCGTCTGCGCCAGCACCTCCGCCCGGTCGCGTGCGCTGCTGTGGGCAAATTGCTCCCGCACTTTCGCAAAATCCTCCACCTGCCACGCCCGTCCACTATCACGTCGGAAAACCATGCTTGTGTGATCCACATAGCGCAGCGTCCAATCCTTCGTTTCCACGAGGTGATCGAGCAGCGGCTTGTATTCGCTCGGGTCGCCGACCAGCAGCAGCGCATCGAAGGCATACTTGCGGACCAAAACCCGGAACAGCTTCGGATTCTCCACCGCCTGCGGAAACGAACGTGAACGCTCGGAATCCGGGTCTCGATCCTCCGCCTTGAGCAATTCAGGCCGCTGCGTGAGCAACCACGACTTCGCGCGCCCATTGAAGTAGAGCTCTTTCGCCTGCAACGTCTCCAGCGCGAGTTGCGGCGAATCGAGCAAAGGATTTCGTGGCGAAAACCATCCGCGGGAAAAGGCCAGCACCGCCAGGATGATTACCGCCAATAAAGCGGTGCTTCCAACGATCAGCGCTCGGCGTTTTTGAAAGAGGGCGACTAATTCAGACATGGGGGCGCAGAAGCTAACCGGATTTAGTCCTTGCGTCACCATGCCCTGTGAATTATCCATCCGCCCGCGTTTTTTCC
>JBGGMZ010000057.1:0-5665 GCA_041287745.1 Chthoniobacter sp.
ATCTAGTGTCCTGTCAGCCAAGTGCTTTGCAAAAATCAGGCATGGAGAAGGAAGATCACCACGAAGACGCGAAGGCACGAAGGGGCAAAGAGCGAGGGCAGCTGCTGAGATTGCGCCCACCTTCGTGCCTTCGCGTCTTCGCGGTTAATTACTAATACTTCCCGAGATAAGCGCCCCGAATTAGGGAGGAAACTTCCCTGACAGGACACTAGTTCGTCGCACGCCCCGCGCGCCAGCGTGCCCAAAAAAGGCCGATGCCGGTCACGACATTGCCCGATTCCCAAATCAGGCCGGAAGCACGAAGCACATATTGTCTGGCAGGAACACCAGCGGCGCCAGCGGCAGCATCTCCGGCTCGGCAATCTCCAGTGTTCTAAATTCCAGGTTCGACGCCGCCACCTGGCGAAGCAATGTCTTGAACACTTCGATCGTGAAAACCTCCCCGGGACAACGTCGATATCCAAATCCAAACGGCGCATACCCTGCGTAGTCGCACACGGCGTCCGGCGCCCCCTCTTCCACGCCATACACTGTACCGAAGATGCTATTGGCAACGGTTACGTCGCGGCCGTCCTTTACTTTAAACTCCGTCTTGTGGAACGGGCATTGTGCAAAGCCGAGTTCCGCCGACCGCTTTTCATCATTCTTATGAGCGAGCGGAGCGGATGCATAGCGGCTCGGATCGAAATCGTTCGGATTCTTCCAGTGGATCGGGTTGGCGCCGCTCTCCAGATGCGGCGTGAAGAGATAGGCATACCGCCGATACATCGGCGGAACCAGCTCACCTACACTCGAGAGGCTGCTGCTATTCGGAGCGATCGTCCTGAAAAGCTCCATGACAAAACAGTCCAAGGCGCCCAGCTTTGTCGCATCCCCGTCGTCTCCAGCCGCGATCGCCTCCCGAAACGCTTTGCGGATTTCAGCAGAACCGCCGGTCTCGCGCAGAAGTCCGATCGTCCTGTAGAGCATATGCCCCCACTGGCTCAAAGCCACAAAGTTATGAAAGCACTCGAATACCACATCGATTTTTCGGAAGTGTTCACTCAGTTCTCCGTTTTTAATCCAGAAGTGAACAATCGTATGCTCTGACCCTGAACGACCCGCGGCGATCTCGTCCACATGCCGCTCTATCCATTGCTTGAGGAATGGCCGCACCTCTCGCACCAGCTTGTAGTTCGTATAGAAAATCTCCTTCGTCGGCGCGAGCGACGCGATCACGGTATTAAAGGCGGTACCGATCCGCTTCACATCGTCTGGAATCTCTTCCGGCCGGATGCCGAGGTGCAAATCCCAGTAGAGATCGAAGTACGAGTCCAGATAGCGCCGCATGAGCGGCTGGCCGGCATTGTCTGCACTAAATAGGCGCTCGAAGAATCTCGCCACTTTGGCCTCGTAGGCAGTCCGATAGAGGTCGCTGGTCAGAGCGGAAAAGTAAATTCGCTTCCGCAAGTTATCCGGACCCCGTCTGTCGTAACCTTGCGTGAAGACCGACAGCCCCTCCGCTTCCATGTTCGGAGTCCAGCTATCATACAACAGTCCCCACAGATAGTAGGACAACGCCTCCTGCTTCGAGCATAGCTGGGCATCGATCATTGGCATCACCAGCCGATCCGCTACGATCCAGCTCGTGAGGAGCGCCGGAATGACGACGTTCTTTACGTACTCGATATCAAACTGCGATGGGAGCAGCGACCTCAACTCTTCCGCGGCGGCTTCCCCTCGCGCCACGTCTCGCGATGCCAGGCCAGCCATCAGACTGTCACTGATCTGCGCAGCAAACTTTGATAGGTCTTCCGGACTCGGAATTGGAAAATGTGCCATATTACATTCGAGTATCTATCCTGAACCGCCCGCCATCGGTAGCTTGATATCCCGAGAAGAAAAGTACGGAATCAACGAACCGGACACGCTACACTAGATCCGTGCGACAACCTAAATCGTAGCTGCCGGCGGCACGCTCAGAAAGCCGCGCAGCTCCGCGCACAGGGCGCTGATCTGCTTCGGCGTGTGCTTGGCGGAAATCGTGACGCGCAGGCGGGCGCCTTCGCGGGCCACCGTGGGGTAGCGGATGGCCGGCACGAAGAAGCCGCGATCGGCGAGCACCCGCGAGCTTTCCATGGCCGCCTCGGCGGTTCCTATGATGATCGGGATGATGGCACTCTGGAGCTTCTTCTCGCCGGAAAAAAGCATGGGCATTTCCGAGGCGAAGTGCGCGAGGTTGCGGCGGAGCACCTGCCGACGGTTTTCGCCCGCAGGCGTAAGCATGAATTCCACGGCCGCCAGGGCCGCGGCGGCGATGGCCGGCGGAGGCGCGGTGGAGAAAATGAAGCTGCGCGCCCGATTGATCAGCAGGTCGATGAGGCGCCGCGAACCGCACACATAACCCCCGCTCACGCCGAGTGCCTTGCTCAGGGTGCCCATCTGGATATCGATCTCCCCCGCGAGGCCGAGTTGATCGGCCAGCCCCCGTCCGTTGAGACCGATCACGCCCACGGCGTGCGCTTCGTCCAGCATGAGCATGGCCCGGTAGCGGCGCTTGATCTCCACGATCTCTGGCAGCACCGCCCAGTCGCCATCCATGCTGAAGACGGATTCTGTGACGACGAGCACGCGGGCCTCGGGAAAATTCTCCCCCGCCCATTGCAAATGGCTCTCGAGCTTGCCGAGGTGGTTGTGCGGAAAGATGCGGATGTGGGCGCCGCTCATCTTCGCGCCGTCGATGAGGCTGGCATGGCAGAGCTTGTCGAGAATGATGACGTCGTCCTTGCGCATGAGCGCGCCGATCGTGCCGACCGCCGTCGCGTAGCCGCTGGAGAAAGCGAGCGCTGCCTCGGTGCGCTTGAACTCCGCGAGCTTCTCTTCCAGCCGCATATGCGGCGAGAGCGTTCCGCAAATCAGCCGCGAGGCTCCGGCCCCCACCCCATATTCATCGATCGCCTGCTTGGCTGCATTGCGCAGCACCGGCTCAGTAGCGAGGCCGAGGTAGTCGTTGGAGGAGAAATTGACCAGCTTGCGCCCGGCAAACTCCAGCGAGGGCTGCTGCGGGGAATCCACTTCGCGCAACTGCCGCAACAAAGCATGCGCCCTCAGGTCGGCAAGTTCGGCATCAATGCTTTGGGCCATGGTGGTGATACTTTCTAGTGTCTGTTGCGAGAGATCGCATTCAGAATCACATCACAATGCGGAATAGCCTCTCGCTTACGCCTTAGCACCTCATCGATACACTTCCTTTCATGGGCTAAATCCGGGTATGACGCCGGCAAACGATCGAGCAACTGGTTTGACAGGTCGTCCATCCCCAAATTCACGAGACAAATGGCCGCAGTGAATACGGCGTAGTCGGATTTGATATGTGCCGGCTCCTGATCAATGAATTTGGCGAGAAGGCGAAGGCACCCGTTGTCGTCACCCTGTTCATACAGGCAGATGCCCTCGTAGAAATGCAGTAGTGAGGGAGCGTCGGCGCGGTCACGTTGCTCTTCTATGAGGGCAAACGCATCGGAATATTTTTCTGCATCTACCAGCGCGTGGACTCGATCGATAACGATTTGCCAATTTCCATTCACGCTTTCGGAGTTTGTCGACTAGTGCCTGCTATCACTAGGAAGACAACCCGAAAGCGAGCAATTTGTAAGAGTCGTTCCAGATGTTCCTGCTGTCACCGAGGACCACCGCGATGACCTCGCGGCCACCGTGCGAGGCGCTGGAGATGAGGCAATGGCCGGCGGCTTCGGTGTAGCCGGTCTTCATGCCATTGCAGAGCGGGTAGCGCTTGAGCACCTGGTTGGTCGTCTCGAAGACGCGCACCCGGCCATCGTTGTAATGCCACGTCACCGATTTCTGGCAGACGAAGCCGCGGATGATCGGATTCTTATAAGCGGCCAGGGCGACCTGGGCCATGTCGCGCGCCGTGGAATACTGGCCGGAGACAGGCAGGCCGTTCGGGTTGACGAAATTGGAATTGCGCATGCCGAGCTGGGCAGCCTTCGCATTCATGCGGGCGGCGAAACCCTCGATGCTGCCGGCATTGTCGCGAGCCAGGGCACGCGCGACGTCGTTCATGCTGTGCACGAGCAGGACATTAACGAAATCGTAGCGCGAGTAAACTTCGCCCGGCTTGATATAGAGCATGGTCGGCTCGGCCCAGGTGTCGCTGGCTTCTACGCGCACCTTGCGGTCGAGGTCGCCGGATTCCGCCACGATGAGCGAGGTGAGCAACTTCTGTGTGCTGGCCACGGGGCGCTGTTTGTCGGCGTTCAATTCGAAGATGACCTTGCCGGTTTTGGCATCGATAAGGATCGCTGAGCCCGCCGTGATGGCCGGGGCGCCATCGGTGGCCGGGAAGGCCTCGGGCACATCGCGCTTGGGCGTGGTCTGCGTCGAGTCATCGGATGACGCGGGCTTTTTCTTCTTCGTCGCCGCCGGGGCGGTCGGGACGAGGGCGAAAAGAAGGAACGTGAGGACGAATAGCGAGGCAAAGCGCTTCATAACGGGCGCTACTAAAGGAATCTCCGCGGTTTGCGCAAGTCGCGATGCACGGTTTTTACGGTCTCCACCGTATTAGGGCTTGGGCAGCGTAAGGTCTTTCTCTACGTCCGGGTCGGGCGCGGCACCAAGCTCCAGGGCGCGCTCGTAGTGGCGGCGGGCCAACTCCACGGCGGGTGGAGTGCGCTGCAGATAAAATACGGCGAGGTTGAAATGGGCTTCCGCGTAGTTGGGATCGAGCTCGATCGCCTTGCGCATCTCGTCCTCCGCGCCGGAATACCATCCTTTCTGCCCGATCGTGACGCCCATGTAGTGGTGCGCCATGGCATTCTTCGGGTCGAGCACCACGGCTTGGGCGAGCGAGGCGAGGGCGTAGTCGTAGCGACTGCGGTCATACTGCACGATGCCGAGGATGAGCCAGCCGAGGGATGTTTCCGGGGCGAGGCGCACCGCGCTCTGCAGGCGGCGCTCGGCTTCCTCCAGGTTCTTCGAGCGAAATTCCACCAGGCCGAGATTGATCATCGTCGGCACATTGTCCGGGACGCTCTGGAGGACCTTGACGAAGTCCTGCCGGGCGGCGGCGAGGTTGCCCTTGGCCATGGCGGTGATCGCTCGCTTGGAAATCTTCTGTACCTCCTCGGAGACTTTGTTTTTGCCCGGCTCATTGAGATCGGCCGAGGGCGCGAGGCGGAATTGCGGGTCGGGCGCGGACGCCGGGATCGGTGTCGCCACGGGGATGGGCGTGGCGACGGGAGGCGCAGCGGCGACGGCGGCGGCAGCCGCCATGCACCAGGGCAGGAGGATAAGGCGGCGCATGTTTACTTGCTGGCGCCGAGTTGGCGGGCCTTCTCGGTGGCGGCCCGTACGGCGCTGAGAAAAGCGGAACGCACAGCGCCTGCCTCGAGAGCCTCGATGCCGGCGATGGTCGTGCCGCCGGGACTGGTGACCTCATCGCGCAAGGCGGCGGGGTGGCGGCCCGTCTCGATGACCATCTCCGCTGCACCGGCCACGGTGTGGGCGGCCAGCTTCAGCGAAAGATCACGAGGCAACCCCATGAGCACGCCGGCGTCGGCCATCGCCTCGACGACGAGATAGACATACGCCGGACCGCTGCCGCTGAGACCGGTGACCACGTCGAGCAATTCCTCTTTCACCTTCACGATCTGGCCCACGGCGCCGA
>JBGGMZ010000058.1:0-5513 GCA_041287745.1 Chthoniobacter sp.
AGGAAGTTCGCGCTTACAGCATCTCTGAACGCGGCCTGGGTGGTGCGGTTTTATTCGTAACGATGGTGGCCTTGAGTCGATGTGGAACAAATTCCGTTGAGCGGGTTCCGACCCGAATGCTGGTTTCGGCGTCCCGTCGAAACCCACTTTTTAACCTGCTCTCGCATTCCGGTTTTTTGCGCTCGCGAAGTCGCCTAAAGCCCGTGGTGGTTGGCCGCCACCACCAATACACGGGACGGGTACGCTCCCCGGAGCCTGCTATTGACGGCACATTCCTTCGGCCCGACAGGAACGTTCCACGTTCGGTTCCACAACGCAAAAAGCGAGTCGAGTCCTTGGATAATAGGAGTGACAAAGCGGCGCGAAAAGCTCTTACTTCAACGCCGTAAGAATGCTCTCTACGTCGTAAACGCATCCGCCCCATGTCCCACCACTAGCCTGTTGCAGGGCGGCCCAGATGCGGGTGTCATCCGGCAGGCTGGGATGCGGGGCGAGATGAGGATTGGACTCGCGTTCGGCGAGGATCACCGCTCCTTCCTCCGGGGAGAAGGAATGCCCGTCGGCTCCCACAAAATCAATTTTACCTTCCATTGATAATCTGTTGATGACCAATGAAATAGTATCGTTTTCACGTATTTTACCTAATTGTCCTCCAGCCAAGGCCTCCGGTCCGATGTGTCCGACACACGCTCCCGTAGAAACTCCGGAGAATCGGGCGTCGGTGAGCAACGCGACCTTCTTGCCGAAGGGCAATGTCTTTAATGCGCTGGTGATCTGATACGTCTCTTCCATCCCGGTCCCAAGCGGCCCAATTCCCGCTAGAACCATAACATCTCCCGCTTGAATCCGACCCTCCCGCAGAGCCGCAATTGCCGATGCTTCGGACGTAAATACCCGTGCCGGCCCCGTATGACGGTAAACGCCATCCGCCCCGACCACATCGGCCGCAATGGCCGTGGCTTTGATGACCGATCCTTGGGGTGCAAGGTTGCCGGTTGGGAAGACGAGCGTGCCGGTGAGTCCGCGTTCGCGCGCCTGGTCGGGTGACATGATGACGCTATCCGCTGCAACACCATCGCGTTCTGCAAGCAGGGCTTGAAACCGCTTCCGGCGGTCACTCTTTTCCCACTCATCGAGATTCTCACCCAGCGTCTTGCCTGTAGCAGTAAGAACCTCAGTATCGAGCAGCCCCAAGGCCCGCAGATGGAGCATGACCTCGGGAACGCCGCCGGCTAGATAGGCCCGGACGGTGGGGTGATATTGGGGCCCATTCGGCAGCACATCGACGAGGCGCGGAGTGACGCGGTTGACGGCGATCCAATCCTGGACAACTGGCCGTGGAACATTTGCGGCGTGGGCGATGGCGGGGATGTGGAGCAGTAGGTTGGTCGACCCGCCGAAAGCGGCGTGGACGGTCATCGCGTTGCGGATGGCTCCCGGCGTCAGGATCTGCCGGATGGTGATTCCGCGCTCGGCCAAGTGCGAGACGGACCGGGCGCTGCGGGTGGCGATTTCTTTCCACACCGCAGAACCGGAGGGGGCGAGGGCGCTGTGCGGCAGGGCCATGCCGAGGGCCTCGGCGACGACCTGCGAAGTGGCCGCCGTACCCAGAAATTGGCAGCCGCCTCCGGGCGAAGCGCAGGCCCGGCAACCCAACTCGGACGCTTCCTTTAAGGACAGGAGTCCGCGGGAAAAGCGGGCGCCGATGGTCTGGACTGCGCCGGCATCCTCCCCATCGGAGGGCGGCAGGGTGACACCGCCGGGGACGATGATGCAGGGCAAGTCGCGGGAGCCCGCCAGGGCCATCATCATGGCGGGCAGTCCCTTGTCGCATGTGGCCACGCCGAGCACCCCGACTCGCCGGGGCAGGGAGCGGATGAGGCGACGCAGGACGATGGCGGCGTCATTGCGATAGGGCAGGGAATCGAACATGCCAGGGGTGCCTTGGGAGCGGCCGTCGCACGGGTCGCTGACCGCGGCGGCGAAGGGCAACGCCCCGAGGGCGCGAAACTCACGGGCCGCGGCCTCGACCTGCAGCGAGATTTCCCAGTGGCCGGTGTGGAAGCCGAGGGCGATTGGTTTGCCATCCGGTGCGCGCAATCCGCCCGCCGTGCTGAGGATCAGGAACTGGCGATCATTGGCCCGCTCCGGTTCCCAGCCCATGCCGACATTTTGCGTGAGGCCGAAGAGGTCGCCGCTCGGCGCGGTCCGCAAAAGGTCCTCGGTGAGCGGTAGGGCTCCGGCCGGCCCGGGGGCGCGGGTGCGGAGTTCGTAGATGGAAGGGTTGTCGGGGAAGATTTCGGGTGCGGACATGGACGGAAGTGGAATGGAAGCGAGGGGAGCTTAGTGGCGGAGCGAGCGCGACAAAATGGAATCTTGGGTGTTCGGTGTTGAACGTTGGATGTTCTGTCTTTCTCCAGCGTTCTTAACCATCCAACATTTAACACCCAACTCCCAATTCCCTCCTTTTGCCCCATGAATCGTCCACGTTTCCTGCTCCTTTCCGCACTTTTCGCGGCTACGACCGCCCTCTCTGCCTTCGGCGCGGAACCGGCGACCGGAGGAAAAACGGTGCGGCTGCTGACCGTCGGGAACAGCTTTTCCCACAATGCCATCCACTATCTGGGCGAGCTGGCCAAGGCTTCGGGTGACACGCTCATCCTGCGTGAGGATATCGTCGGTGGTGCGCCGATGGAACTCCATTGGAAGAAGGCGCAAGCTCACGAGAAGGATCCGGCGGACAAAGAAGGCCTCTATACCAATGGCAAGGGCTTGAGCGATGACCTGAAATCCGCGCACTGGGATTTTGTGACGATCCAGCAATACAGCATGCAGAGCCACAACGTGGACAGCTATCGCCCCTACGCGCAGCAGTTGCGGGATTACATCCACCAATACGCTCCGGACGCGACGATCCTACTGCACGAGACGTGGGAGTATCGGGTGGATGATCCTCGTTTTTCTGCCACCAACACGAAGGAGGGCGAACCGAAGTCGCAGGACGAGATGTACCAGAAGCTGGCCAGTGCCTACGCGACGATCGCCAAGGAACTCGGCCTGCGCCGCATGCCGGTGGGCGATGCTTTTCATATCGCGAACCGCGATCCCAAATGGGCCTACCATGCGCCGACGCAGAAGTTCGACAGCAAGCAGGCGAAGCAGGGTGAATTGCCCGACCAGACCCACTCGCTGAATGTCGGCTGGAACTGGAAAAAGGGGAAGGATGGCAAGACGACCCTCGGGATGGACGGGCACCACGCCAGCATGGCGGGCGAATATCTCGGCGGCTGTGTGTGGTATGAGGTGATGTTCGGACGCAGCGTGGAGGACAATTCCTTCGTGCCGGCGGGGCTCGATGCGGAGTATGCGAAATTCCTCCGCGCGACGGCGCACCGGGCGGTGCAGGAAGCGAAGTAGAAGATAGTAGCCGTGGGCTCGATCAGGCCCGGCAGAACCAGCCGAATTCCATCCAACGGGCAAACCACTCCTGGATGCGGGCGGCACTTTGCTCGGGGAGTTCTTTGCTGCCGGCGAAGGCCGTGCCGCAGGCTTCCTCGAGGGAGGCGCCGGCGCGCAGAGCCAGGAGCAGGCGATAGGCTTCGGGGTCGAGGCGCTTGTAGTAGACGGAGAAATTGACCCGGTGCACCGCGAGGTAGATGAGCTGGCGGCTTCGGCGAACGGTGACGACTTTCCGCCGACGGGTGTGGGTGGCGGCGACCGCATTGCTGACGGCGGCGATCTCGGTGCGCTTGAGGGTGCGCATCATTTCATCGACCGGATGGTGAAGCTCGAGCAGTTGCAGATAGGGCTGCAGGCCGAGGCGGAGACGGTCGGCAGGGAGCTTGGCGATTTGCTTCGCGGTGAGCACGGGCTTTTCCGGATCGTCGAAGGCGAGGATGCGAGCCCACTCCACACGGGCGACATCGAGAACGAGGTCGACGCGGGGCTTCGTGAATTCGGGATGGGCTTCGAGGAAAGAGACGAGCTGCGAGCCGAGATTGCGGAGGGTCCAGGAATGGGAGCCGCATTTCTCGAGATAGGCGACGGCGAGCTGGTCGAATTTCTTCTCGCCGATCACCGCGCGCACCCCGCGGAAGTCTTCGCTGAACGCGCCGAGGATGCGCCACCAGTATTGCTGGTTGTAGATCTGCAGGCGCTCGAAGGAGGTCAAAAGGTCGTTTGGTTTGACCAGGCGCTCGGCGACTGCGGCGCCGGAGGCTTGCATGCCTTCGTCGGAAGTAAGCGGCCGAAAGAGCGTGCCGACGATGGCGCGCTGGAATTCGGCGAGGGAATCCTCCTTACGCCGCGAGAGTGTTGGCATGAGGGAGGTGGCGGTTGGCCTTGAGCGCTTCGGTGTGGACTTCGTCGAAGCTGGGGATGCGGTCATCCCATTCGAGCAGGGTAGCCGTGCGGCCGACGCGCTGGATAGCGTGGGCATACATCTTCCAGACCGGGGCGAGCACGGGATGGTCGTGGGTGTCGAGGATGTAGCGCTCGTGCTTGGTGTGGCCGGCGATGTGGATCTGCGCGACGCGATCGGCGGGCACGGCATCGAGGTAGAGGTAGGGATCGAAGACGTGATTCTTCGAGGAGACGTAGATGTTATTTACGTCGAGGAGAATGCCGCAGTCGGCGCGTTCGACGACTTCGCAGAGGAACTCCCACTCGGTCATTTCCGAGGCGTGAAACTCGACGTAGCTGCTCACGTTCTCCACCGCGACGGGGACGCCGACGGTATCCTGGACTTCGCGGATATTGCGCGCGGTCCACTCGACGGCTTCCCATGTATAGGGCATGGGCAGAAGATCGTGGGTGAAGCGGCCATCGACGCTGCCCCAGCAGAGGTGATCGCTCAGCCACGGCGTGCCGGTGCGCTTGACCAGACGCTGGAGCTTGCGCAGGTGATCCCGATTCGGCCGCGCAGCGTTGCCGAAATACATCGAGACGCCATGCTGCACGACGCGATACTGTTCGAGAATTTGGTCGAGCACGTGGAGCGGCCGGCCGGCGTCGACCATGTAATTTTCCGAGATGATCTCGAACCAGTCCACGACGGGTTTCTTCTCGAGGATGTGCCCGTAGTGCGGAATGCGCAGGCCGATGCCGATCCCGTATTCGGTGTGGGCGTTGAAGCGGTTGGCGGGCATGAAGGAAATTTCGAATTTCGGATTGCTGATTTCGGATTGGATGGAGGCGCGGAGTTCACATCCGAAATCCGAAATCAAAAATCAAACATCGAAAGTGCGGGGCTCCGGCCGCGTGGTGCAGCCGGAGCCCCGGAGAGTTTTGGTTATCTCTTACTTGCCGTGGGTGGGCTTGCCGTCTTTCACAGCGCAGCCGCCTTTGCCCTTGCAGGAGTTCTTGCCAGCGCAGCCGTTGTCGCCGGTCTTGCAGCCGCCCTTGCCCTTGCAGGAATTCTTGCCTGCGCAGTCATGGGTTTCACCCTTCTTCTCGTCGGCGAGAACGCCGGCGGTCGGAGCGCCACTCTTGACTGCGGTGGTCGCGGCATTGAG
>JBGGMZ010000059.1:0-5021 GCA_041287745.1 Chthoniobacter sp.
CGGCCGCAAAAGAATTTCAGCCCAGCTCGCGCAACCGATTCTCGAGGAAGCGTCGTTCGGGCTCCTGCTGGGTCAGGGACAGCGCTTTTTCGTAGGAAGCACGGGCCTCGGCCGTCTTGCCGAGGCGGCGGCATAGGTCAGCCCGAGCGGAATGAGCGAGGTGGTAGTCCGCCAGGTCGCCGCTCGAGAGAAGCGCATCGATCAAATCCAGCCCAGCCTGGGGGCCGTCGCTCATGGCTACCGCGACCGCCCGATTCAATTCGATCACGGGGGAAGGTTCGACCCGGGCCAGCACACCGTAGAGAGCCACGATCTGTGGCCAATCCGTCGCAACGGCGGTGGGAGCCTCAGCGTGCACTGCGGCGATGGCCGCCTGCAAAGTATATGGGCCGAAGCGGCGGGACATCAGCGCCTTCTCGACGAGCACGATACCTTCCTTGATTTGCTCCCGGTTCCAGCGGGAGCGGTCCTGTTTTTCCAGCAGGATCAATTCGCCCTCCGGCGATGTCCGAGCCGCACGCCGCGATTCCTGCAACAACATGAGCGCGAGCAGGCCGATGACCTCCGGCTCTGGCAACAACGCCTGCAACAGACGCCCAAGCCGGATTGCCTCCCCGGAGAGGTCGGCGCGAGTGAGGGTGGCACCGGACGATGCGGAATAGCCCTCATTAAAAACGAGGTAGATGACGTGCAGCACGGCATCGAGCCGCTCCGGCAGTTCCGTCGGCGAGGGCACTTGATACGGGATACGCGCGTCGCGGATCTTCGCCTTCGCGCGGACGATGCGCTGCGCCAGCGTGGGCGGTGTGGTGAGAAAAGCGCGGGCGATCTCCTCGGTGGTGAGCCCGCACACTTCACGCAGAGTGAGCGCGACACGCGCCTCAGGGGCGAGCGCAGGGTGGCAGCATGTGAAGATCAAGCGGAGCCGATCATCGGGTAGACTTTCGTCATCGGTCCCGGCGGGAGCAGCGGATTGCGTCTCCAGTTGCTCAGCGATCTTCTCCTGCGAGGCATCGAAGCGTGCGCGACGCCGCAAGGCATCGATTGCCCGGAAGCGCCCGGTGGAGATCAGCCACGCGCGCGGATTGTCGGGCACTCCATCCTTCGGCCAATGATCGAGCGCGGCAGCGAAGGCATCCTGCATCGCATCCTCCGCGAGTTCGAAATCGCCGAGCAGCCGGATAAGCGTGGCCAGAATGCGCCCCGACTCCGCGCGGTAGACGGAATCGAGCAATGCACGGATGGTTTCGGCGGGATTCTCGGGCATGGCCTCGCCTTCGTTGCTATAAGTGATTCATCGAATGATCAACCAACGGCTGAAAATCCTCTTCGTCTGCGCGATGAACAAACAGCGCAGTGCGACCGCGGAACGCATCTATCGCAATGACCCGCGCGTGGAAGTGCGCTCGGCCGGTGTGCGCGCGGATGCCAATCGCCGGGTGAGCGAGGCGGACCTGCGCTGGGCAGATGTGGTCTTTGCCATGGAACAGGATCACAAGCGCCGGATCGCCCGGCAATTCGAAGGACTGGAGCTCCCACGCATCGACGTGCTCGAGATCCCGGACGATTTCGAATTCATGGACCCGGAATTACAGGAGGCGCTGCACATGATGCTGGACCCAGAGATTGATCGGCTACTGGCGGACCGGGACCAAAGCAGCACCACGTAACCAGTCATCACGATTAGTAGAAACGCAGAGGACGCGGAGAACGCAGAGGGCCGCAGAGGTTGACAATCAGACATGAGGTGCGCGAGATTTCTGGATCAGCATTGCAAGGTCTTCTCCCATTGTGAGATTGCCGCCTTGTTGTCTCTCCAACCTCTGCGGCCCTCCGCGTTCTCTGCGCCCTCTGCGTTGAAAAACTACTTCAGCACCTCGCGAATCGCCGACTTCATCACCGCTTCGCTGCCGGGCGGGGTCCAGGCCCAGTCATTGAGATTCTGGTCGTTCTCCTCAAAGGCGCGGTCGATGGGGATGTAGCCGGGGCCGCACTCCCCATAGCCCATCGTTATCATGAAACTGCCCGGGCGGCATTCCTGCGCGAAGAGTTGAAACTCAACATATGCCTCCGCCGGCAGGAGCATAAGCACGTGCTCGCGGTCGAATTCGAGCGCCGGCACCTCCACGCGATGGCCGCGCTTCACGCGCTCATACCACGCCAGGCCCATGGCGGCTTCCGAGCGCGAGAAAGGCCGCACGCCCTCAGCCAGCCGCTGGCGCAGGATGGGCTCGGTGTCCTCCGGCGTGTTGCGGGCGCCAAGGGGCATCTGAGCGAGTTTGAAATCAAGATGCGTAAGAGGTGTCCGCTGGGTGTCTTTCCACGCAGCCTCCATGGCGTCGTGCAAGCGGCCCGCGAGCACAGCGCGATTGGCCAGCGCACCGGTGTTGTATTTGCCCGCGGTCACATTTCCCGCGCAGCCGGTGGTGTAGATCTGCAGCGCTTCCGGGTGAGCCTGCTGCATCGTCGCACGCGCCTCACCGGGAAAATCGGCCGAGACCATGCCATTGCCGTAGCTGCTCATGGGATGCACCGCGTAATTGTGCACGGCGCAGAGCGGCCGGTCGCCGTCCCAGAAGCTCAGTGTGCGCAGCCAGGGATCGATGGTCCCCTCGTCGGCCTCCTGCGCTTCCTTATCCGTGCTGCGGCTGTAGCGACCATAGGAGAGCCGGCCCGCGCTGGTGAAGAAGCGGCGATTGCTGGCGACACGATCCACCTTCGCGCGGCCGGTGCCGAAATGCGTGACGCGCAACGTGTGCCCCAGGCTTTCCCTCACCGCCGTCGTGACCTTGCGAATGCACTCTTCATTGAATGCCGGCTGACAGACGGATGCGACCTGGATCGGCGCCTTGGGATCGGGCGGCGGGATACTCTTCCACGCTCCCGTAGCCTCCATGTCGCGCAGAAGCTTCTCCGCGTCTTCGTCCATCACCGGTGCATCGTGGGCATGGGTCGCCGTCACGAACACATGCTGCGCATCCGTGCCGGCGGCGTCTGCGAGAGCCTGCTTCCATTTCTCGAACGACGTCCCGCGGATCTCGCACCAGTCGAACGCGGCGAGAACCACCGGCTTGTCGCCCCCGATCAACACAAACCCTTTCGCAAAGAGCGGATCGGCCACTCCCTTTGCCGGTGAAATCCCCCCACCCATGCACGGATGGCCGATGGGAATGGTCACATCCACCGAAAACGTCGCCAGGCGGAACTCCGCTGCCCGCAGAGCGAAGACAGAGGACAGGAGAAGGAGTAGCGCGAAGATCCGTGGGGGCATGCGGAAGCGACGAGGTGACATGGAGTCAATCTCGCTACAGGAAGGTTCTTAAAGCGAAACTCCCCGGATTCGCTTCCGACAGAGGCCCAAGGCTCGCCTAGACGGCGGCCGCCTCAGCGCGCGCGGCACTCTCCACGGACGGCAGGAGACGCAGGGTCTTCAGCGTTTCCGGATCCTTGTGGTATCGCTTGAGACCGCTGTCCGTGAGAGCAGAGGCGGGAACGTTGACAATGAACTCGGCGAAAGTTTTTTCCACGCCTTCCCGCTGGAGTTGCTGGCCTTTTTTGGTCGCCCAAAATTCTTCCTCGATCTTGGACACCGCACGGGCGGCTTCGTCCGGGCCGAGATCTTCGCGGCGGGCGAGCAGCCAGACGAGCTCGGGGTCTTCCGGCAGCGAGACAGGGAAAGGTACCATGGGCACTTTCACTTCTTCTTCAGCGATCGTGGGATCGACCTTCACGCGGGTGCTCAAGGTGCGCTCCGGCAGGGCGATCTCGACGGCGATGGCGGCGCCATTCTCATCGGGCTCAATGGTCACATTCTCCTGGCCGAACTTGGACGCCAGGTCGCTCTGGAAGTTGGCCACGGTCTCCGGCTCGGCATTGGGCAGCGCCTCTTTCGCACAGAACTTCTCGAAGGCCGCGATGCTGTTCACCAATCGCACTTCCTTCGCCACTTCGTCGTAAATGGCCCGGGCCAGATGCGCGTCCTTGGTCGCCTTGGGCAGGACTTTTTGCAGCAACTCGAGGAACAGGGCTTCGTTCATTTCTTTGGTCTTCATGAGGATCGGGGAGTGGGGAAAATTTTGCGGGGGGCGGTATTTCTCTCCTCCGCACGGAAAGCGCAAGATTTAGTGGGGCAGTGGGCGAAAATCGTCAGCCACTACACGGCATTTTCGCGGGCGTCGCTTTGCCGGAGCGTCGTTTCAATCAAATGACAGAAGGCCGATGACCGACACGCCATGGCGGACGGCAGACTACGCTGTTCTTATATCGCCAGCGGGGGCGAAATGCGGTTTGATGAGGCGCCATGAAATCCCCCCGATGGTTGCTGGTTACTGTGCTGCTTGGATCGGGATTGGTCTCCACCCGGGCTCAGAAATCGGTTGCACCGTTTTTCCCTCCGAATTTGCCACCGATCGCGGATGCCAATCCTGCGGTGCGCGAAGAGCGCGATGTTCTCGTGCAAACGGGGTTCACTGCCGCCCGCGTTCGGGATAAGATGATCCTCTGCATGGAGGCAGGGCCGCTCGAGTCACTGAAGCTCAAGGTCGGCGCGAAAATGGTGCTCGGGATGTCGACCAAGACATACATCTACCCGGAAGGAAAACCGCGTCCGGAAAATCCGTATGTGGAAAGCCTCGGGGGATTATTGGAGAAGCCTCATCCGCTCAACATGAGCTTCATCAATCCGAAGCTCACTCCAGGTTACTTCGCGGCACCCGACGGGCCCTTGCAGCCGGGAAAACCGTGCGTAGTGGAGATGACTTGCGAGATCTTCGAGACCGATATTCCTCCGCAACACATGTGGTCGCCTCGCAGCGGTAAATACAAGGTCCTATGGCAAACCACGCTGCGGCAAACGATCGAGGAAAAGGATCGGCTGCCCGAGTTTATCCAGAAATCATTGGATCGAGCGCCCAAACCTCAACCGACTCCGCCACCGCTCCATTCGAATTGATATGCGACGCGGGCACAAAAAAGACCAGCCACCTTGCGATGGCCGGCCTTTGAAGTTTTTGTGGGTGGAC
>JBGGMZ010000060.1:0-7027 GCA_041287745.1 Chthoniobacter sp.
AGGAAGTGTTGCCGGGGTGGAAGGGAGCGGTGGAGTAATTTTTTTCCGAAGCCGTTTTCGAGGCAGGAGATGCTCTCGGTTCTAGAACAGTTCGGATTGAAGTTGTCGCACGACTGGAGCGCCAGCGCCGAAAAAAAGCTCCGTCATCCTGAGCGGAGCGGGGAATCATGGGCGGAGCCGAAGGACCTCAAATCTCCGTGGGTTTTCGCGCGGAGCCATGCGTGCGTCCGAAAACAACCTATCTTTGGTCTTCAGACTCGCATTCCGAAGAGACGCCTGTTCTTCGGGAACGCGTATCAGCTCCGCGCGAAGACCCGCAGAAGTCAGAGATCCTTCGGCTCCGCCCATGATTCCCCGCTTCGCTCAGGATGACTGGTCGTTTTTGGAACACGCTATCGCGCGGGGCGTGCGACAACCTAAATCGAAACTGCTCTAGTGTCCTGTCAGCCGAGTGATTTGCATAATTCGGGGCGCCATTTTGGGAAGCATTGGTAATTAACCACGAAGACGCGAAGGCACGAAGGTGGGAGTAATCTCAGCAATAGCCATCACACTTTGCCCCTTCGTGCCTTCGCGTCTTCGTGGTGATCTTCCTTCTCCATGCCCGATTTATGCAAAGCACTTGGCTGACAGGACACTAGCGACAGCGCCGTCCATGCTGGTAGGGAAACCGCGCCGCCGGGTTCCCACTTTTGGGGGCGGGGAGTAGTGGAGGCGGCAGGCCAAGCTGGCTCGTGACTCTTTGCCAGTTCTCCGACCACCCACCACGTTGCCACACCATATGCGAGGGAACCCGGCGGCGCGGCTTTCCTACCGATTGGGACGGCGCTGGCGCTAAGATCGAGAGCCCTCTCCGAAGGCGCATTGATGCTCGAATCGGAGATGGCTTGGAGAGATGCCCGGGCGAACATCCGCGATAGAACGGCAGCTACGAGGAGCGCGGGGCGACCGTGGGAGAAACGGATTTCTCCAGCAATTCATTGGCGGCGATCTTCAAGGCGCGCCAGCGCGGGAGATCGTAGTCGGGCGCCCAGATGACGTGACGGAGCAGGCTGCGCCATTCGACGAGGGCGCGCTCGATGTCGCCCTGGCGGAGTGACTCGGTGAGCAGGCGGGTCCGCGAGGCGCCGCGCTCGACGATCTCGCGGACGACTTCGCTAGCGCCGTCGCCGTAGTCGAGCGGCACGCCCATGTCAAGGTAGCCGGGAAGATCGGCCCGTTCATAGACGCGCTGGCAGAGGGCGCCGAGCCGGCCGCCATAAGGCGAGTCGTCGCCGGCGAAACGCGGTCCCGCGCGGAGATTGGCGAGATCGAAGACGAGTTCCTCGATGGGGTAGCTCTCATCCTCGATGGCCGCGGCCACGGCCAGGCCTTCGCCGTGGTGGAAGAAGCTGAAGAGAATGCCGCGCCGGGTGGGCACGCCCGAGACATCGATGAGGCCGAGCCGCCGCCAGGCATACGCGGGCGATGGGGTGATCTCCACCCGCTCGCAATAGGTGGTGAGCTCGGGGCACGCGCGGCAGACCGGCGGCAGCTCACGGCGCTCGGGCGGGGTGAGCAGGAAGCGGCCATGCACGTCGCGAAAAGCGGTGACCGGCATGGCGGAGAAATCCTGCCGCGCGAGCAGTTGATCGCCACGGGTGACGAATTGCAGCGTGGTTGCGGGTGGGACGGTGTGGCCGCTTGGGGCCGCTTGTTGCAGGAGTTCCAGCAGCCGCTCGATCACCTCGTGTTGAAAGGCCTCGGGAGTCAGGCGCGACTTTCGCAGCAGCCGTCGGAGCCACGGCGCGAGATGGAGCACGCCGTCGGGATGCCGCATGGCCAGCGGCGCTTCGCGCCCGTAGCGCTTCGCACGGTCGGACTCGAGTTTGCAGAGATTGCCGAAGCCGAGATTGTCGAGCGTGCGGGCGAGCGAAAGAGCGGGCCGCCAGCGTTCGTCGTCGCAGGTCATGGCCTCACCGAGGGTGGCCGGCATGGCCTCCGGGCGCGGCTCCCATTGGCCGCGGGAGTTGAGCATTTCGGCAATGCCCCGGCGGGCAAAGCGGGCGCGTTCCATGTCCACGGAAAGGCCGCAGGGCATCGGCCCGGTTTCGCGCGCGTGCTCGATGCCCAGCGGCACGGGCAGGGCGGTGAAGAGGCGCGTGTTCAGTTCGAGCGCAGCGGCAAAGGGATCCGCGCCGCCCTGCGCCGCGGCGTGCATCACGGCGATGAGCGTAGGCCAGTCGACTTGCGCGGGACGCTTCAGCTGGCGTGGGCGGCCATCGTGTAATCGTGGCGGACGATCGCCGACGAGCGCGTAGCCGATGTCGTCGAGGCCGCGCCGGCCGGCGCGGCCAAACATCTGCAGCACTTCATCCGGCGCGACCTGTCGTTCCATGTTGCCCGCCATGTAACGCGTGTCGGTGATGACCACCGAGCGCATGGAGAAATTTATGCCGGCCGCGAGCCCCATCGTGGCCACGACGGCGCGCAGGAGCCCGGCTTTGGCCAGCGGCTCCACGAGCCTCGCGCGTTGCGCGTAGCTGAGTCCGCTGTGGTGAAAGGCGATGCGTCGTGTGAGCAGCTTCGTGAGTTGAGGGCCGGCGAGCTGCTGCTGATCGAGCGTGAGATGGAGCGGTGCTTCCGTGGGTAATGCGGATGCGAGATCGCGAGCAAGTTCCTCAGCGGCACGGCGGCGTGGAGCGAAAAGCAGGATGGGGCCGAGGTCGGCGCGCAGGGCATTGCCGATGAGCCTCGGCCAGCGCCCGCGCACGTTCGCCGGCGTTTTGTTCGGCAAACTTTCGAGATCCACTTCCTCGAGCGGCACGGGCCGCTCTTTGTGCGAGACGAGCACGGCGTCGCGCCCGATGCGCCGCAGCCAGGCCACGATGTCCTGCGGATTGGCCACGCTGCCGCTGAGCAGGAGGAATTGCGTTTCCGGCGGAGCCAGCGCGAGGGCGAGCTCGTAGTTCACGCCGCGCATGGGGTCGGCGATCATCTGATATTCATCCACCACCAGCAGGCGCGGCCCGCGACGCTGGAGAAATTTTCCCTTCTGCGTTTCGAGCGTGGCGACGACGACCTTCGCATCGAGCTTGTGCGCGACGTCGCCGGTGGAAATGCCCACGTCCCAGCCACGGGCCTGCCATTCGGCGAGCTTGTCATTGGCCAGCGCCCGGGTGGGCACGGTGAATATGGCCTGGCCTTTCAGCTCGGCGAGAAAGAGCTCGAAGACGTAGGTCTTGCCCGCCCCGGTGGGCGCGTGGACGACAACGTCCTGCCCATGGCGGAGGGCGTGCACGGCGTCCTGCTGCCAGAGATCGGGGATAACGAGATTTTGGAGGAGCGTGTTAATGATTGTGGCAGTAATGGAGAGCCTGGCATGAGCCCTCCGCATCATTCTACTACTTCCTATCGCTTCTCACGAGTCCACTCGCGGTATGAGTGACGAGACTGACCGCGACCTGCCCATGATCGAGGCAGGGCGCTACGCGAAGCTGGCCGCGGCTCGCGAGCGGGGGCTGGTGGTGGCGGCGCTGGGGCGGCCCTACGAAATCAAGCGCGAAGCTCGCGCGTGGGTGCTGCTCGTCGAGGAGGAATCGATCGAAGCCGTGCGCCAGGAACTGGCCGCTTTCGAAAGTGAGGAGAAAGAGCGTCCACCGGCGCGCACGCTGCTGCCGGCAGGAAAGTTCGCGACGTTTCCGCTTTTCCTTGGCGGCTGGGTGCTGGCCACCTTTTTTCTCGTGCAACAACTCGCCGGCAAACACTGGCTGGAGCAGGGGAGCGCGGAGGGGCAGGCCATCCTGCAGGGCGAATGGTGGCGGACGATCACCGCGCTGACGCTGCACGCCGATGGGCCGCACGTGACCGCGAACCTCGCGACGGGCCTGCTCTTCGCTGCCTTCGTGATTCCACGCCTCGGCGGCGGCCTCGGCTGGCTGGCGATTCTCGCCAGCGGCGCGCTCGGCAATGCGCTCAATGCCTGGACGTATCGCAATGATTCGCACGATTCCATCGGCGCCTCCACGGCGTGCTTCGGCGCGCTGGGAATTCTGGTCGGCGCCGAACTCTACGCGCGCTGGAGCGAGCCGCACCAACGCAATACCTGGCAATTGATCGTGCCGATCGGCGCGGGGCTCGGTCTGCTCGCCTATCTCGGTGTCGGCGAAGAGGGCAAGAACATCGACTACATGGCGCACGGCTGGGGCTTCGCCGTGGGATTGCTGGAGGGCATCCTGGCGATGGCCTTGCACCTGAAAGAGCGGCTGCCGCGGGCCGCGCAACGGGCCGCGGGATTCGCTACACTGGCACTGCTTCCCGTTTGCTGGTTTTTAGCGATGCGCCGTTGAAGATGCGCTGCAAAGCGTCGCCCAGCCCGTGGACTGTGTAGGGCTTGAGCAAGAGCTCGGTGAAGCCGAGTTCGCGCGCCCGTTTGTTGTCGAGGGTGGCACTGTAGCCGGTGGTGAGAAGCACCCGCGTTTCGGGCCGGAGTTCCCACAGGCAGCGGGCAAACTCGACGCCGCTGAAATGCGGCATGGTGAGATCCGTGATCACGAGGTCGAAATTCTCTTCCCTGAAAAGCGCGAGGGCGGCGCGTGGATCGGTCTGGGTCACGGCTGTGTAGCCGAGGCGGGAAAGGAAGCGCCCGCCCAACATAGTCAGGACCGCTTCGTCATCGACGAAAAGAATGCGCTCGCCGTGGCCGAGCGGAGCAGGGATTTCCTCGGGCTTCGAAGCGGTGGCGGCAAACTCCAGGGCCGGGAAGTAGAGGTTCAATGTCGTGCCTTCGCCCGGATTGCTATAGACGGTGATCGAACCGTCGAAGGATTTCATCAGGCCATGGACGACGGAGAGGCCGAGGCCGGTCCCTTCGTCGGGTCCCTTGGTCGTGAAGAATGGCTCGAAGATGCGGCCGAGCATTTCGGGTGGAATGCCGTTGCCATTGTCGCTGATGCTGAGGCGCACGTAACGACCCGGGCGCAGGTCGGGATTTCCCAGGGCGAAATCCTCATCCACCAGCAAGTTGCTCAACCGCACGGTGATCACGCCCGGCTTATTGCCGATGGCGTGCCACGCATTGGTCACGATATTCGTGACGATCTGGTGGACCTGCGTGCTGTCGGCGAGCACGGTAGGAGTCGGTTCCTCGATCTTCGAGACGATGTCGATCGACACCGGGATGGTCGCTCGGAGCAGTTTGAGGGCTTCCGTCACGGTCTCGCCGAGCTCGATCGGCTGGCGGTCCTGTTCCCGCTGGCGGCTGAAGCTGAGGATCTGCCGCACGAGATCGCGGGCCCGCTTTCCGGCCTTGAGGATCTCGCGAAAATGCTGGTCGGCGGAGAGTGGGTTCGTCACCTCCTGCAGGCCGAGTTCGGCGAAACCGATGATCCCGGCAAGGATGTTGTTGAAATCATGCGCGATGCCGCCGGCGAGAGTGCCGATGGCCTCCATCTTCTGCGCCTGCCGCAGCTTGTCCTCCAGCCGCATGCGTTCGCGGGCAGAGCGTTCGCGGTCCTCGATGTCATCGATCAAGGCCCGATTGGCCGCTTCGAGATCGAGCATTTTTTTCTCGAGCTTCGTGATGAGCCGCGCGTTGTATTCCTTGAGATAGATCGCTTCGTCTTCGGAATCGGCTTCCGTCGAAGTCACGGGCCTGGCCGCGCCTTTTTGCGCCATGACCTCCTCGACCGTCTTGATGAAGACTTCCGGCTCGAGCGGCTTCACGAGGAAACGGTCCGCGCCGAGGCTCAGGGCGAAAGCGGCATCGCGTGGATCCGTGTAGGTGGCGGTGTAAAAGATGAAGGGAATATCCCGCAGCCGCTTGTCTTTCTTCAGCTCGCGGCAGAGCTGAAAGCCATCCATGCGCGGCATGAGGATATCGGAAATGATGAGATCGTACTGGGCACATTCGGCGAGCTGCAGGGCCCGGTGGCCATCGCTTGCCGAATCCACTTCGTGCCCATGGCCGCGCAAGAGCGCTTCCAACATGTAGAGATTTTCCGACTTATCGTCGACGCTGAGGATTTTCATGACGAGCCCGCCTTTCCAGTAAGAAAATGAGAAATCTCCGAGACGAATGTCTGCGGCTGGATCGGCTTTTCGATGTAGCCGGCGAAGCCCAGCTTGAGGGCCTTTTCACGATCGCGAGTCATGGCGTAGCTGGTCACAGCCACGATGGGTGTGCTCGCGAGTTGAGGTTCGGCGTGCATTCGGCGTGCGGATTCATACCCGTCCATCTCGGGCATCTGCAAGTCCATGAGGACGAGGTCGGGCCGGTCGGCCAGTGCGAGGCGTAGCGCCTCGCTGCCATTCTCGGCGTGGATGACCGTGAACCCCGCCTTCTCCAATAGAAACGTCTCCAGGTAACGGTTTGCGGCGTTATCCTCGGCGAGAAGAATCTTCGCGCTCATGACGTCGGGTTCGGAGTGGGGGGATTTTGGGGCAGAACCAAGGTAAAACACGAGCCAATTCCGAACTCGCTCTCCACGGTAATGTTGCCGCCCAGCATCCTGGCTAGTTGTTTTGACAAATACAAGCCAAGTCCGGTGCCTTCGTAAACGCGGCGCGCGGAGCCATCGATCTGCCGAAAAGCCTCGAAAAGATTGTCCAGGCTTTCCGTCTTGATGCCAATGCCGGTGTCCTTGACCACGAAGGTGACGTTGCCTGCCTGCGAGGTCACTTCGAGAGTTACCCGGCCCACGTCGGTGAATTTCACGGCGTTGTTCGCCAGGTTGAGGAGGATCTGGAAGCATTTTTTACGGTCAGTGCGCATCCTTAGACCCGGCAGATCGATCGACGTTTCAAAGCGGAGTTTTTTTTGTTCCACCTGGGGAGCGAGGCTCTGCGCAATTTCCCGTACGAGATCGCCCACGGCAAACTCTTCTTGAAACAGTTCCATCTTGCCCGACTCGATCCGGGACAGGTCGAGAAGGTCATTGATCAGCCCCAGCAGATGGCGGGCGGAGGAGTGGACCATGCCGAGCTGCTTTTTCTGCTCTTCGTTCATGGGGCCGGCGAGGCCCTGCCGCAGGATGCCGGTGAAGCCGAT
>JBGGMZ010000061.1:0-10248 GCA_041287745.1 Chthoniobacter sp.
GCGCAAGCCCTACGGCGGACAGATCCTCAGCCACGATTTCGTGGAACCGGCGCTCTTGCGCAGGGCGGAGTGGGAGGTGTGGTTTGCCTACGATCTCGACGGCAGCTACGAGGAAGGGCCGCCGGGCTTGATCGAAAATGCGCAGCGCGACCGCCGCTGGTGCCAGGGAAATCTGCAGCACTTCATGCTACTCTTCACCCGGGGCTTTGATGGGCTGAGCCGGGTGCATCTGTCGCAGGGCATTCTCGGGTATGTAGCTTCGCCGCTGTGGCTGCTTTTCATGATCATTTCCAGCTACCTTCTGTGGTACCAAAAACAGACGGGGCTTTCGGAAATTGCCGTGGCGCCCTTCACACCGTATCTGCGGCTCTCGGCGACGCATCACGCGCTGCTGATCTTCCTGCTGGGGATGGCGGTGATCTTCCTGCCGAAGGTACTGAGCCTTGTGGATCTGTTGCGGGACGAGGAGCGGCGGCGTGCCTTTGGCGGGGTGGGGCGGGCTGCGGTGAGTGCGCTGGGGGAGACGCTTTTTTCCACGCTGCATGCGCCGGTGCAGATGCTCTTTCACACGAAGTTTGTGCTTTCGACCTTGTTGGGAATGGAAGTGCATTGGGGCACACAACAGCGCACGGCCAGCGGCACTGCCTGGGGCGCCGCGTGGCGGCAGCATTGGCTGCATACGTTGATCGGGCTCGGGTGGGGCGCTTTTGCCTGGTGGCTGGGAGGAGATATCTTTTGGTGGTTTGTGCCGGTCTGCCTGGGGCTGGTGCTTTCTGCACCGCTCTCGGTGCTGACCAGCCGGGCGAGTTTAGGCGAGGCGCTCCGCAACGCGGGCCTGCTCCTTACCAGCGAGGAAACGTCGCCGCCGCCGCAACTCGCGCGTCTCAATGCGCGCCTGGAAGCGTGTGCCGCGCGAAAAGCGGGTGATGGCGACCCGCTGGTCGAGGCGATTCGCGACCCTTATCTCAATGCGCTCCATGTGGAGATGGTGAGAGATCGTGACTCTATCGGGACAGAGACGAATGCAGCACGCGCGACGGCGGCCGCCGCAAAGGTGCTGGCGCGAGGCGGAGAACTCAGTGCGGAAGAGCAGGAAGCGCTGGGCTCCCGCGCGGATCTCATGGCGAAGCTGCACCGTGAGTATTGGATAGCGCAGAGCCATGCGGGGACCTATGACCCGCAAGGTCATGAATGAATCTGTCCACCGCATCCGCAGTGAAGCGCTCGGCAATGAGCGGGACGTGTGGATCGTGGCGCCTCAAGATCCGGAGCGTGCGGAGACGCTGCTGGTCTTCCTCGATGGCGAAGCCTACCGCGAACATTTGCACGCGACGGAGACGATCCGGTCACTGATCGCCGAGGGAGAGATGGCAGATTCCTGGATCGTGTACGTTTCCTATCTCGATCTCGAGACACGCGCGCGGGAGTGCCCGTGCCATCCTCCTTTCGCGCGTTTCATAGCCGTGGAGTTGCTCGATTTTCTCGCCGCGCGCGATCCGCGTTTGGCCTCCTTGCGGAAGCGCGCGCTGATCGGATTCAGTTACACCGGCCTGGCTGCTGCGTTCGTAGCGCACGAGCTCCCGGGCGATTTCATAAGGTCATCGCGCAGTCGGGCTCTTTTTGGTCGAATGACTGTTGGCTCGCCCGTCAATACGCCGCGGGTTCATCCCACGTGCCCACGGAATTTTTCATCGAGGTCGGGCGCAAGGAAAGGCAGACCGACGTACGCCACAGCGCGCAGGTGGTGCAGGAGATTTCGCAGATCGAGGGAGTCACGCGGTTCCGCGATGCGCTGAAGGCCACGGGACACAAAGTGGAGTTTTTCGAATCCGACGGCGGCCATGACTATACGAACTGGGTGCGCACTTTGCCGGCGGCTTTGCGCTGGGCATGCCCGGCATAGGATTGGGCTGCATCCGCGGACTACGTTTCCCAGAGCCGGCAGTCAGGCACATTTGCCTTTTGCTCCAACCAGCAGGGGGGCTTCCCGCGAAGCAATGGTGAAAGGATTTTTTTGACCCTATGAACTTTGCCAATTCTGACGTTTTGGATCGTCCGACGGAAACGGTGCGCGATAATATCGCCCGTGCGGAAGAATATCTACAGCCTCGCATGCGCCAGGTGCGGAGGGACCCCATCGGTTGGGCGAAAGCGTGTGTGCGCAATTTCCCAGCGGCGGCTGTCTTCACGGCTTTTGCTGGCGGCCTGCTTATCGGTGCGGCGGCGGTGAACCGTCGGCAGTCGTTTCGAGGCCTGATGTCCTTGGACCTAAGTGAGCCGATCCAGCGTGGAGGACGTATGCTCAGCGATACTGTGGCGGCGGCAGGAGAAGCCCTGCGTGATAGCTCGGATTCCATGCGGACCATGGCGCGGCGCGACATGAAAGTGCTGCGCAAGGAAGCCAGTCGCTGGCAGCGGATGCTGAACTTGTAAGACGGAGACTGACCGCAGAAAGGGTGAGCTCGGACGCTCTCTGATGAAATACGGGAAAATACGTAAATCTACAGAGAGCGAACGGCGGGCGAATTGCACTTGGAAATGGCCATTCTCATTTTGCGCGAGGTGGCAAATCGTGCTACCCCTTTGCTCATCCATGTCTGACGCTGGAAACATCCGGTTTAGGGATTTGTCTGTATCTATTTGGCTGTGATGCACTTCGACTCTTATCAAATCGGGTTTTTGATCGGAGCGGGCTTATTCGTCGCCTTTACCGCGTGGCATGGGTGGCGGCTGGGGATTCTGCGGCAGATCATCAGCATCCTTGCTTTGGCGGCGGCCTACATCATCGGTTACTTCGGCGGAAGCCGATTAGGGGGGCTGTTGCAGCACTTCATCGATCTGCCCGAGCGCGCGCTGGCCGTGATGGGCGCGGTAGGCATGGGATTCATCATCTACTGTTGCATCACGCTGCTGGGCGTAATCGCTTTTAAAAAGACCGCGCAGCAGAAGGCCGGGCTGATGCGGCTGGGGTATGGGGTTTCCGGGTCGGTCTGTGGTGCTTTTTACGGATTGTTCCTCGTGTGGATCATGGTTTTGGCCATCCGCCTCCTGGGTAGCGTGGCCGAGACTCAGCTCGCGGCATCCTACTATCCATCGCCATCGGCGAACAAACACCCGGCTACACCCACGCCGGGGCCCGCCGCTACGCCGAATGCAATGATCCGGACGCTGGCCCACATGAAGGAGTCGCTGGAGCAGGGGCCCACGGGCATGGTGGTGCAGCAGGTGGACCCGATTCCCGGCACGCTCTATGGCATCCTGCGCAAGCTCGGTGTCATGGTTTCCGATGAAAAGAGTATCGACCGTTTCCTGTCGTATCCCGGCGTAAAACCCCTGCTGGCGAGCCCCAAGATCGCCGCCCTGCAAAACGACCCTCAAATCACTCGTGACATCGTGAGCCGCAACTATCTGGCGCTCATCCGCAATCCGCACATCATCGCCGCAGCCAACGACGCTGAGATCGCCGAACTGATGCGGAAGTTCCAATTCGAAAAGGCGCTCGATTACGCGATTCGCCGTCCCGAGCAGGACACGGCGCAGGTCCAGCCGCCGCAGACGCCGTGAAGGAAATGACCAGCGGCGAGTGACGAAATTCTCGCATCAACATGAGTGTTGACTGCAGAGTATGTCCCCTTCGTCATTCGTCATATTCAATCCGTCATTTTCCAGATGCCTCGTTACATCCCCACCATCGGTCTCGAAGTCCACGTGCAGCTCAAGACACACAGCAAGATGTTCTGCGGTTGCCCGGTCGAATATGGTGCCTCTCCGAATTCGCATACCTGCCCGGTCTGCCTCGGGTATCCCGGCGCACTGCCGGTGATGAATGAAGAAGCGCTGAAGATGAGCGCGCTCAGCGGGCTCATGCTGGGGTGCCGGGTGCCGGACATCTGCAAGTTTGACCGGAAGAACTACTTCTACCCGGACATGCCGAAGAACTACCAGATCACGCAATTCGACCAACCGATCTGCCTCGGCGGCGAGGTGCCGCTGGAGGACTTCGATTATCCGAAGGACGCGCAGAAGAGCATCGTGAACCCAGGCAAGAAGGTGAAGCTCACTCGCATTCACCTCGAGGAGGACGTGGCAAAGTCGCAGCATTTTGAGACGAGCACGGGCATCGATTTCAACCGCGCCGGGACTCCGCTCATGGAGATCGTCAGCGAACCGGAAATCGATACGCCGGAGGAGGCGTTTGCTTATCTCACCAGCCTGCAGCAGATCCTCGTCTACGGCGGGGTGAGCGATGCGGACATGGAGAAGGGGCAGCTCCGGTGTGATTGCAATGTGAGCGTGCGGCCCGAAGGCACGAGCGAGCTGGGCGTGAAGATCGAGATCAAGAACATGAACTCAATGAGTGCCGTGCGCCGGGCGCTGGCTTACGAGATCGAACGGCAGATCGATGCGGTACAGCGCGGCGAGACGCTCATCCAGTCGACCCGCCGCTGGGATGATGATGCCGGCCAGACTTTCCAGATGCGAGTGAAGGAATCGTCACACGATTACCGTTATTTCCCCGATCCCGATCTGCTTCCCGTCGATACGCGCCCCTTCATGGATGAAGTGCGGACGAAGCGCCCCGAGTTGCCAGGCGAGAAGCGCGATCGTTTCGTGCGCGACTTCGGCGTGACGGCTTACGATGCCAGCGTGCTGGCCAGCGAGCAGCCGCTGGCGGTCTATTTTGACGCCGCAGCGAAGGCGGCGCGCAAGCCGAAGCATGTGGCGAATTGGATCATCAACGATCTCCTCAGCGCGCTGGCGGCGGCGGGAAAGACGATCGCGGATTGCCCCATCTCCGCGCATTCGCTGGATGAACTCGTGAACCTCATTGATGACGGCAAGATCAGCAATACGCAGGGCAAGCAGGTCTTTGCCGAGATGTTTGCCACGGGCAAAGCCGCGGGAGTGATCGTGAAAGAAAAGGGCCTGGAGCAGGTGAGCGATACCGGCGCGATCGAGGCGCTGTGCGACCAGGCGATCGCCGCGAGTGCCAAGGCCGTGGCCGAATACAAGGCTGGCAAAGTGCAGGCAATCAACTCTATCAAGGGACAGGTCATGAAACTTTCGCAAGGCAAGGCCAACCCGCAGCTCGTCGGTGAAATCCTCGCTCGCAAGCTCGCCGAATAACTCTTCCATGAAACATTCGCTGTCCGCCGCCCTCATCTTGAGCCTCGCGCTTGCCGCGCCCACCTTCGCGACGACCAAGAAGTCGAAGAAGCCCACGGGCACGCCGAGCACCTTGCCGCCGACCTCGCCGATGCTGGTGGTGCCCAAGCCCGATGGCTCTGCTTCGGACGATGGTACGTCGAGCAGGATCATCAGCAGCGAGATGACCGGGCGCGACCTGGAGTTCTTTACGAAGGCGGTGGATGCCGGACGTGCGCAGGCTTTTTACGTCGAGCTGCTCAAGAAGAGCGCTAGCTCAGACATCATTAAGAAACTGGCCGATGCGCTGACCGCGACGCAGAATGAGGAGAACATGCATCTCGCCAAGCTGGCGGGACAAAAGGGGTGGACCGTTTCGCTCGAGCCGACGGTCGAGGAAAAAAAGGTGGGCGGCGAGATTGCCAAGCTTTCGGGTTCGAACTTCGACAAGGCGGCGATGGACAAGGTGGTGACGGCGAGCAACATCGCGCTGAACGCCTACCAGAATGCGGCGCAGTCGCCCGACGCGCAGATCAAAAGCTTCGCCGCGCAGATGCTCCCGCTGGCCGAGGAGAAGCGGCATCTCGTGGAAAAGATGACCGGCGCGGGAGCGAAGGCGGCCAACCAGCTTTTCCGTCATGGCGGGGCTTCGCAAAGCACACCGGGAGACACGCTCCCGCCCGAGGCTCCGGTGGACAAGGCGACACCCGCGACGAAAGACGAAGCGACACCGCCGCCCGCGGCCACGCCTTCTGAGAAAGGCACGCCGGCTGGCAAGTCCGCCACGCCACAGCCTTCTGCCGCGCTCTCCTTGCCAATCGCGACCCCGCCGGGAATCGCCACACCGGCACCGCAGCTGCCACCGATCGTGCCTTCGAAGGCACCGGCGCCAGAGAAGTAAGCCGGGGCCGTTTGGCGAGAGGTCCTATAGGTTCCTATTCGTCTTATGGGAGTGCTGCCCTTAGCAGCAGCGATTCACGCCGCGATAGCGATCCTCTGTGGCGGTGAGGAACGCATTCTGGCGGCGATATTTCGCCGGTTGTTGCTCCTGGCCGCTCGCCTCGGCTTGCGCGCAGGCGCAGACTTCCGCACGGTCGATGGCCGCTTCGCCGGAGAGTTCCTTGAGCAGGGTGAAGCCCAGCATGGCGATGCCGAAGGCGGGCAGGGGATTGGATTCCGAGATGCTGCCGGCAGGCAGATAGACCGGCTCCGTTTCGCTGAGGATGGAAGCCTTCGTCCGCATGAGCAGGCGCATCCATTCATAGATGCTGAGCAGGACGAGGATGCCGACGAGGACGAGGAAGATGCCGGTGACCCAGGCGTCGACCGTTGCATTGAGATGCTGGGTGGCGACCGGCTTCATGGCCTGCCTGGCAGCGGTGAGCGCGTCGCCGGTCAATCCTTGGGCCGATTGCTCGAGTGCAGCCAGCTTCGTGGCTGCGGCTTTAGCGCCGGCGAGGAAGCCAATCTTCGGGTTCGGATCCCACACCTTGATGATACTCGCGTTGATCGTGACAGTGAGCAGCCACGCCAGCGGAATGAGCGTGACGAAAGCAAGAGCGGGCGATTTGCCGCGCTGGAGCGACATCTTGATCAGCACCGTAGTAGCCAGGCAGAGCGCGATGCTGGCGAGGAGTTGGTTGGCAATGCCGAAGATCGGCCAGAGCGCCTTCACGCCGCCGTCGGGATCACGCACGCCGAGGATGAGGAAGAAGCCCCATCCCGCCACGACCAGGGCGCTGGCAAGGACGCCTGCGTTGAAATTCTTCGTGTCACCGAACGAGGGAAATACCTTCTTGAAAGCATCTTGCAACAGGTAGCGCCCGACGCGAGTGCCGGCGTCGAGCGTGGTGAGGATGAAGAGCGCCTCGAACATGATGGCGAAGTGGTACCAGATATCCAACCAGCGTCCGCCGGTGAGCTTGCCGAAGATCACAGCCATGCCCACGGCGAGGGTGGCGGCGCCGCCGGTCCGGCCGTAGAGCGAATCCTCCTTCATCTCCGTGGCCAGCGCTTGCATTGTGTCAGGCGAAACGGTCACCGGTGTTTCGATGAAGTGCCGCCCCGTGGTGCTGGCGGGATCGAGCGTTAATTGGGTAAGACCCGACGCAGTCACGGCGACCTGGGCGGCGGCAGGATCCTTGATCGGCATATTCATCGCCAGATAGACGCCGGGATCGAGCGTGCAGGCCGCGATCATAGCCATGATCGCGACGAGCGACTCGAGGCACATCGCGCCGTAGCCGACCGGGCGGGTATAACCTTCGCGGGTGATGATCTTCGGTGTGATGCCGCTGGAGATGAGTGTGTGGAAACCACTGATCGCGCCGCAGGCGATGGTAATGAAGCAGAAGGGGAAGAGCTTGCCTGGGACGACTGGGCCGCTGCCGTCGACGAATTTGCTGATCGCCGGCATGTGCAGGTTGGGAAGCACGAGCAGGGTGCCGATGGCGAGTGCGCTGATCGTGCCCAGCTTCATGAAGGTGCTGAGGTAATCGCGAGGCGCGAGGAGAAGCCAAACGGGCAGCACGCTGGCGAAGAAGCCGTAAACAATGATGGTCCAAGCCAGTGGTTCCGCCTTGAGTAAAAAGGCCGAGTGGAGAGTCGGGCTGGTGTGGACGAGCTGTCCGCCCCACACCGCGAGGAGCAGGAGGATGACGCCGATGGCGGAAACTTCCATCACCTTGCCCACGCGCAAAGCGCGCAGATATACACCCATGAAAATGGCGATGGGAATCGTGGCACCGACGGTGAAGACGCCCCATGGCGATTCGGCCAAGGCTTTCACGACCACGAGCGCGAGGACCGCGAGCAGGATGATCATGATCGCCAGGATGGCAACCACGCCGATGAAGCCGGCCACGGAATTTAGCTCTTCTTTCACCATCTGTCCGAGTGATCTGCCATCCCGGCGCATCGATGCGAAGAGGATGATGAAATCCTGCACCGCACCGCCGAGCACCACGCCGATGATGATCCACAATGTGCCGGGCAGATAGCCGAACTGCGCGGCGAGTACCGGGCCCACCAGCGGTCCCGGCCCGCTGATCGCGGCGAAGTGGTGGCCGAAGACGATCCACTTGTTTGTCTTCACGAAATCCTTGCCGTCCTCGTGCACCTCGCAGGGCGTGGCGCGGCGGTCATCGAGCGCCAAAATGCTGGCCGCGATCCACTTGGAATAGAAGCGATAGCCGATGGCGTAAGTGCAGAGCGCGGCGATGAGGATGAAGCCGGAATTCACCGGTTCATGGCGCTGCGTGGCGATGGTCCAGTAACCGAATGCGCCGAGGAGAGCGACGCCGAGCCAAATGAGGAGGGAGACAATTTTTTTCACGAGGGAGGGAAACCTCTAGCGACTTTCGCCATATGATGAAAGCGCCTCGTTGGGAAAAAAGGCATGAGATTGGCTTCACCAAGGTGAATCCAGCTTGCCCGCAAGGCGCGATCATGTTGGATACATGTATTCTCCAACTATGAAATCCCAGTTCCTCCCGGTTCTCTCCCGCACCCTCTCCGCTCTCGCTGTCTGTTCCTTGCTTGGCGCTACTGCGTTCGCCCAAGCTCCGGCTGCGCCTGGCGCACCCGCCACCGGCACCGCGCCCGCTGCACCCGCGGAAAAGCCGAAGCCTCTCGCCGCGGTCGATGAGACCTATGTAAAGAATGCGTCCCGCGGCTTCAGCTATCTCATCCAGATGGCGAAGACGCTGCCCGCGTCGACCGAACCGACGCAGCAGACCCAGAATCGCCTGCGCGACTCTACAGTGAAGGATCTGACCGCCGCCCAAACGGCGCTGGGCAAAATCATCGAAGCGCACGGCATGAAGGTTCCCACGGAACTCGTGGGGAACGACAAGGCTGATGTCGACCGTATCACCAAGGGCTTCACGAAGACCAATCTTCCGAAGGGTTTTGAAAACAAGCCGCTGCTCGACTGGACGGGCGAAATGCTCAAGGAATCCAAGCGCCTCGACCATGAGACCGAGACCATCGCGAAGCAGGGACTGGATGCCGACCTGAAGACTTTCGCCACGAACTATGGCCCGAGCATTCGCACCGTCTACACTGCGGCGGAAGGCTTGGATAAGAGCCTGAAGACCAAGAAGAAGTAAGCTTCCCACGCCACAGACGGCGTTAATTTACAACGGGCGCGGCTTCGGTCGCGCCCGTTTTCTTTTTGCGGTAGGCGAGGGCTGCATTTGCGGAAGGGCCGTGAAGGCAGTATCATTGAAAAACTCTCTACGATGGACGAAGAATCATTCGACTTCAGCCCGCACGGGGAAGCGCTGTCCCCGCTGGAACGTCTCGACCGCATCATCTCCTCGATTCCGCCTGGCGACATCGTGCGTGGTGAACTCATCGACCTCAGGGTCGAAATCGGTGAATTGCAGGACACGATGTCCGAGGCTCGGCAGGCCATCGAGAAGATGGATGCCATCATCAAGAAAGTCACTTCGCCGGCCAATCGCATCGGTACCTTCCTCGGCACGCCGAACCGCGAGACCGCGCAGATCGTGGTGGGCGGCAGTGACTACTATTGCAATGTCGACCCGCGAGTCCCCATCGAATCGCTACGCCGCGGAACACGCGTGCTCGTGAATGAAGCCTACGTCGTCGTGGGCGATCTCGGTTTCGACCGCAGTGGGCCAGTGGTGAAGGTGACCGAGGTGCTCGGACCAGATCGTCTTCGCGTGGGCTCGGAGCATGGAGTGCAGTCGCTGGTGCTGCAGCGTGGGGATCTTCTGCTGAAAGAAAAGCTCAAGGCTGGCGACGAAGTGCGCACGGATCCGAATTACAAGATCGCCATCGAGGTGCTCGCTCGTCCGCATAGCGACGAATACTATCTCGATAGCGTGCCGGAGTTGCCGTGGGAAAAAGTAGGTGGCCAGCAGGAAGCGCTGCGAGCCATTCGCGATGCGATCGAGTTGCCGCTGCTTCACCCCGATCTCTTCAAGCGTTTCGAGCACTCCACACCGAAGGGTTTCCTGCTTCACGGCCCTCCTGGCTGTGGCAAGACGCTCATCGGCAAGGCCACGGCCTACAATCTCACGCAACAGCTCAAGCAGCAGACGGGCGAGGAGATGCGCGAGTATTTCATGCACATCA
>JBGGMZ010000062.1:0-8363 GCA_041287745.1 Chthoniobacter sp.
CAACAGCCGGCCGACCGGCGCGCCCGGTCCGAGTTCACGCACGCCCCAAGTCGGAAAGACGTAATACAATTGCGTGAACACGATCTTGATGAGGGCGATCAGCAGTAGAAAACTCAGCAACTGATAAAAGCCGGTCTGCCGGACGAGGCGGACGAAAAAGCCCGCCGTTTCGCTGGCGCTTTGCTGGATCATCTCCCATCCAGCCAACCATCTCGGCTTGGAAGTTGCCGGTTGCTCTTCGTGAGGGGTGATCGTCACTCCTTCGTCGGTCACATTCACTCCGTCGCGTAGAAACCAAATGGCGGGCAGAATGAGCAATTCGATGATCCAACTCACGAGGAACAGGGTGCGATAGGTGGTGATGTGCCACCCGAAAAAGGGAAGAGTCCAGTGCCCGTACTCGCCGAGCCCCTGCCGGACCCAATCGTAGAGGTAGTTCGCGGCGAGGAAGCCGAGATTCATCACCACGTAAATCAGAGAGAACGCCATCGAGCGCTGTTGGGTATTGGAATACTTGCGCGTGGCGGCAACGAGCACCGGTGTTCCCAGCGCTTCGCCGACTGCCAGCAGAAATAATCCGCCACCCAGCGCGAACCATTTGACGGGAGATAGCGCCATGACGAGGCGCGCGATCAGGCATATGAAGACACCTATGAAGAAAGTCCGGCGCAAACCCAGAGCGTCGGTAAGCGAGCCCGCCAGGAGGGTGATTACGATCATGGTGATAGCCCAGGCGAGGACCATCCCTTGAGCTCCCTGGTCGCTCATCCCGAGGTCCTTGGAGAGCCAGCGGACGAGAGTGACAGCCGAGACTTGAAAGGCGGCCACGATGAAGAACTTGATGGCAAAGGTGAGCCACAGCTCTCGGGCTGCTCCCTTGAAGACGGCGAATGAGCGAAAAAAGCGAAGGAGCAGCTGCGACATTGCGTCCATGATGCGCCAGGGGATTGCGGACGGAAAGCGGAGAACTGCCCGGAAATCAGCCGATCAAAGCCTTGATGCCTTTAAGATGGAGAACAGCTTGGAATCCCGCGCCTTTCCATGCCAAGCTTCCCATCCGCTGTGACCAGTCTCTTGCCTCGCCTTATCGTTCTATTTGTTACCCTGGCCCTGTGTGGTTGCGGCCGGTTGGGCGATCGTGCGGAATTGGTCTACCTGAATGGGCCTGAGTCCGAGTTGCTCGATCCGCCGCTCATCACCGCGCAGGCCACCAGTCGCATCGCCTACTCGGTGTTCGAAGGCCTCACCGCTTTTAGCATGAAGGGAGTCGCCGAGCCGGGAGTCGCCGAGCGCTGGGAAATCTCGCCGGATGGCCTGCACTACACCTTCCACCTCCGCCCGAATGTGCTCTGGAGCAATGGTGACCCGATGACCGCGGAGGATTTCGTCTACTCCTGGCGGCGCACCCTCTTGCCGGAAACGGCGAGCGAATACGCCTATCAACTCTACTACATCCGCGGGGCCAAGGAATTCAACGAGGGCAAAACGAAGGACTTCAGTACCGTCGCCGTCCAGGCCCCGGACGCGCACACGCTCGAGGTCACGCTGGCAAATCCCACGCCTTTCTTCCTCGATCTTTGCGCCTTCACCGCACTGCTCCCGGTGCATCGCCCCACGGTGGAAAAATATACCGACTGGGCCAGCAAGCCGGATCATTTCGTGGGGAATGGCCCTTTCCTCCTACGCGAATGGCTGCCTTTCGACCACATGCGGCTGGTGAAGAATCCGCGCTACTGGGACGCCGAGCACGTGGCAATGAAGAGCGTGGACGTGCTGCCGATCGCGCGGCCGAACACCGCTTACAATTTCTACTCGACCGGTCTGGCCGACGTGATGATCGACAAGACCCTCGTGCCGACGCAGCTGGTTCCTGAACTGAAGAAGCGTCCCGATTTCCATGCCGCGCCATTCCTCGGTAATTACTTCATCCGCTTCAATGTGAAGCGACCTCCTTTCAACGATGTACGCGTGCGCAAAGCCTTCGCACTGGTGGTGGACAAGAACTACCTCGTCGAGCACATCACGCGCGCCGGCGAACTGCCTGCGCAGAGTTTCGTGCCGCCCGGCGCCGGCAGCGGATACCAGCCAGGGCCCATCTATCAGCGTGACCCGGAAAAAGCGCGTCAGCTCCTCGCCGAGGCCGGCTACCCGAACGGCAAAGGATTTCCCGTCGTCTACTATCTCTACCGCGCTGATTCCGATCTCGACCAGGACGTTGCCGTGGAATTGCAAAGTATGTTCCGCCGCGAGCTGGGCGTGACTATGCAACTTCAGCGGCAGGAGTGGACCGCCCTGCTGGAGTCGCAACAGCGTATCGATTACGACATCAGCCGCTCGTCATGGGTCGGCGATTACAACGATCCCAACACGTTCATGGACATGTTTTTGACCGATGGCGGCAACAACGAGACTGGCTGGAGCAACAAGAAGTACGACGAACTGATCGCCGCCGCCGCGCGCGAAAACGATGTCGAGAAGCGCTTCGCCATTTTTCGCGAGGCGGAAAAGATCCTCGTCACCGATGAGGCGCCGATCTGCCCGCTGTATTACTACGTCGGCGTTCAGTTCTACGACGCCGAGAAGCTCGGCGGGATCGAGGCCAACCTCCTCGACGAGCATCCCCTGAAAACGATGTTTTGGAAGAAACGCTGATGGATCGCTTCGTCTTCGCGATTTATCGGCTCGCATCGGCGGCCATTTGCCTGCTGCCCATTGCCGGCGTGTTTCGGCTCGGCTGGTTTCTCGGCTCGCTGGCCTACTATGTGGCCGGTTCGTATCGGCGGCTCGTGCTGCGCAATCTGCTCATCGCCTTCCACGAGGAAAAATCGGTGGGAGAAATCCGAGCCCTGGCAAAAAAACACTTCGCCACGCTCGGCGCGAATCTGCTCTGCAGCATCAAGATCCCACGCCTCCCGCGCGAAGATATCTTGTCGCTCGTGACGATAGAGGGTCTCGATGAAATGAAGGCGGACGGGATCATCGGTGAGGGTTTTGTTTTCGTCATCAGTCACCTCGGCAGTTGGGAGCTGTTCGCCCAGCTCACTCCGATCATGTTCGCGTGCAAGGTGGGCACCGTCTTCCAGGCGCTCGGCAACCCCTACATCGACGCCGAGGTCCGCCGCGATCGAGCCCGCCTCGGGCTGGAATTGTTTGAGCGCAAGGAAGGTATCGTCCACGCCTCGCAATTGATCCGTGCGGGCGGGGGAGTAGGCGTGCTCATTGACCAGCACGCAGGCGACGCCGGTCTGTGGTGCCCGTTCTTCAATCGCCTTGCCTCCACCACCACGCTCCCCGCCATGCTCGCGCTGCGCACCAGCGGCTGGCTCGTGCCCGCGGCGGTGTATACCGATGGCGTGGCGAAATGGCGCTGCGTGATCGGCAAGGGGACGAAAGTGGCCGGGCAGAGCGTGGAGGCCGCCACGGCGAAGATCAATCGCCTGCTCGAGGAGCAAATCCGCGTGCAACCTGAAGATTGGTTTTGGGTTCACAACCGCTGGAAAACACCGAAGCCGAAATTCCTGCTCACCACTTACAAGCGTGGCGTCGCTCTGGTTGAAGGTGAGAAGGCGCAGGACCTGCAGCCATTCCGCATCCTCATTCGTGGTAGCAATTGGCTGGGCGATGCCATCATGAGCGTCCCTGCCGTCCGCGCCATCAAGCGCGGACGCATCGATGCGCATATTACCGTCCTGACGCCCGCCAAGCTCGCCGACGTCTGGCGTGGCGTGCCCGAGGTCGACGAAGTGATGACCATCGCCCCTGGCGAGAGCGTCTTCGCGGTGGCGAAGCGGCTGCGCTGGACCTTCGATGTCGCGATCCTTCTTCCCAACTCCCTCCGTGTCGCGCTGGAAGTCTGGCTGGCGGAGATTCCGCGCCGCGTCGGCTATCCCGGACACAGCCGCCGACGGTTGCTCAATCAAGTCTTCGCCCCGAAGAAAAAGAAGAAGGATATGCAGCCGCCGCGCCATCAGGTGCATCACTACCTCGCGCTCGCGGAGTTTGTGGGCGCAAAGCTCGACGGAGTGATCGATCCACAGGCCAAAAGCCCGCGGGAGAAAAGCGAGCGTCCTATCATCGGCCTCTGCCCCGGGGCGGAATACGGCCCGGCCAAGCGCTGGCTGCCGGAGCGTTTCGCCGAGGTTGTGCGCATCGTCCATGAAGTGAGCGGGGCCGAGTGGAAGGTGTTCGGAGTGGAGAAGGACCGCCCCATCGCCGATACGATCATCTCCGCCGCGGTCGTACCGGTCACGGATCTCGTCGGCAAAACTACTCTCACGGAATTGATGGAGCATCTCCGCTCGTGCGACTTGTTGCTCACGAACGACACCGGCACCATGCATCTTGCCGCCTTCCTCGGCGTGCCGACCGTGTCCATCTTTGGTTCGACCGAGCCCGTCCTCACCGGGCCGCTCGGCGCGAACCACCGCATTCTCCGCCATCATGTCGACTGCAGCCCTTGCTTTCTCCGCGAGTGCCCCCTCGACTTCCGCTGCATGACGGCGATCGGCGTCACCGAAGTGGTCGAGGCCGTGCTGATTGCGCTGCCAGATCGAACATAAACCCCACTTATACTGTCTTACCCCACCCGCATCTTCACATGAGTACGACGACCCAGGAAATTACCGAGCAAGTCAAGCAAGCCAGCCAGTGGATTAAACCTCTGCAGGACGAAATCGCCCGCGTCGTGGTCGGGCAAAAGTATCTCGTCGATGGCTTGCTGATCGGAATCCTGACCAATGGCCACGTTCTCCTCGAGGGCGTGCCCGGCCTGGCGAAGACGCTCACCGTCAAAACGCTCGCCTCGTGTATTCACACTGGCTTTCAGCGCATCCAGTTCACGCCGGATCTGCTGCCCGCCGACCTGATCGGCACGCTCATTTACAATCCGCGCACCGGCGAGTTTACGACCAAGCACGGCCCGCTTTTCTCGAATCTCATTCTCGCCGACGAAATCAACCGCGCGCCGGCCAAGGTGCAGAGCGCGCTGCTCGAGGCCATGCAGGAGCGGCAGGTCACGATCGGAGACACGACCTATCCGCTGCCCGATCCATTCCTCGTCCTCGCCACGCAGAACCCACTGGAGCAGGAGGGCACCTACCAGCTTCCCGAGGCGCAACTCGACCGGTTCATGCTCAAGCTCAAGGTCGGCTACCCGACCAAGGTCGAGGAGCGCAAGATTCTCGATCTCATGGCCACCAGCTCGCCTGATTTGAAGGTTCTCACCGTCACCGAGCCCTCGGATATCATCCGCTCCCGCGAGATCGTGAATGAAATCTACATCGACAACCGCGTGAAGGATTACATTGTCGACGTCGTCTTCGCCACCCGCGAGCCGGCATCCTACAAGCTCAAGCTCGACGGTCTCATCCGCTACGGTGCGAGCCCGCGCGCCACCATCGCACTCACCCTCGCTGCCCGTGCGCGCGCGTTCATTGCCGGCCGAGGCTACGTCACGCCGCAGGATGTCAAGAGCGTGGGACCGGAAGTCTTGCGTCACCGCATTATTGTGAGCTACGAAGCCGAGGCGGAGGAGAAGACGAGCGAGCAGATTATCGAAACGATTTTTGCCGGCCTGGCCGTGCCGTAATTGTGGCTCATTTGATTGCCTAGTCTCGAATGGAATCCGCTGAAGCCATTCTCAAAAAGATCCGCCGGCTCGAGCTAAAGACGCGTGGCCTCGTCTCCGCGACGTTCTCCGGCCAGTACCGCAGCGTTTTCAAAGGGCGCGGCATGAATTTCGAGGAGGTGCGCCAATATCAACCGGGCGACGAAGTGCGCTCGATCGACTGGAACGTCACGGCGAAATTCAGCGAGGTGCACGGCGATGCCTTCGTGAAAAAATTCACCGAGGAGCGCGAGCTCACCGTCATGCTCGTGGTCGACGTGAGCGCGTCGGGCGATTTCGGCAGCGTGGAGCTGAGCAAGCGCGAACTGGCCGCGGAAGTAGCCTGCCTCTTCGCCTTCAGCGCCATCCGCAACAGCGACAAGGTCGGCCTCATTCTTTTTTCGGACCACGTCGAGCTCTTCATCACGCCGAAGAAAGGGCGGCTGCACATCCTGCGCCTCGTCCGCGAGATCCTCTTTTTCGAGCCCAAGGGACGCGGCACGCAGCCCGCGGTGGCGCTCAATTACTTGAACCAGGTGCTGCATCGCCGCTCGGTCGTGTTCATGATTTCGGATTTCCAGGCGCCCGATTTCTCGCGCGAACTTTCCGTGACCAGCCGCCGCCACGATTTGATCGCCATCCCCATCATCGACCCGCGGGAGGAGGAATTGCCCGACGTGGGCCTGCTCACGCTCGAGGATGCCGAGACGGGTGAGCAGATCGAAATCAACACCTCGGATCGTCTTGTGCGAAAGAAATTCTTCGAGGCGGCGGAGGCTCGCATTGCAGAACGTCTGCGGGATTTTCGCCGGAAACAGATCGACGCCATCTCGCTGCGCACGAATGAAGACTATGTGCCGGCGCTGCGCACCTTTTTCCGCGACCGCGAGCGGCGCTTGAAAGTCCGATGAGCGCCCCTCTGTTTATCTCCGCGCTCTTCGCGGTCCTTTCGACGCCGTCTCCCACGCCTTCTTCGCCGGGCGCCGCGCCATCGCCCGGGGCGACTCCCGCGCCCGTGGAGATCCACGATATTGCAGGTCCAGTCAGTATCCCGATCCCGACCTGGATGCTGGCGGCAGCGGGCGTAGCCGCGTTGATTCTCCTCGGCTTGCTCGTCTGGGGGGTGGTCACCTTGATTCGCCGGCCGCCCTCGCGGCCTCTGGAGAGCGCCACGGCGATTGCGTTACGACGACTGAAACAGCTGCGAACGGAAGTGGATCAGATCGCTCCTTATGATTTCAGCGTGGCCGTGTCGGACGTGCTGCGCACTTTCATCAGCAATGCAAAATTCCAGTTGCCCGCCACCAGGCTCACGTCACCGGAATTCCTCGCCACGATCGCAAATTCACCGTCGTTCACGGAAAGCGATCGCTCGCAGTTGAGTCAGTTCCTCGAGAAGTGCGACATGATCAAATTCGCGCGCATGGATGCCACGAGTGCCGACAACATCGAACTCGTGGAAAGCGCGCTGGCCTTTGTGCAGGGAGGGCAGGCATGAGCTCGCTTGATTACGGTACGCTCACCTTTGCCCATCCGTGGCTCTTGCTGCTTCTACTGGCGCTGCCGCTCGTCGCGTTGTTCGAGGGTGGCCGGGGTGCGGCGCCCGCGGTCATCTATTCGTCTCTGCGTCCCGTGATGTCATTGGGCAAGCCGCGCCGTTCCCGAATGGGCGGTTTTCTCCTGAGCCTGCTGCTCCTCGCGCTGGCCCTGCTCATCGTGGCCCTGGCGCGACCGCAGCAGGGACAGACCTTCAGCCAGGTCCAGGCAAGCGGCATCGATATCATGCTCGCGCTTGATGTTTCTGGCTCAATGGTTGCCGAGGACTTTACCATCGGCGGCGAGCGCGCGAGCCGGATCGACGTGGTGAAACAGGTCACGCAGAAATTCATCGAAGCGCGGCCCAACGATCGCATCGGCATGGTCGCCTTTGCCGGTCGCCCTTATTTGGTGAGCCCGCTTACGCTCGATCACGGCTGGCTATTACAGAATCTTGAGCGTGTGAGACTGGGTCTGGTCGAGGACGGCACCGCCATCGGTTCGGCCATCGCCTCGTGCACCAATCGCCTCATCGAGCGCAAGGATTCCAAGAGCCGCATCGTCGTGCTGCTCACCGATGGGGACAACAATTCCGGCAAGGTTTCCCCGATCACCGCCGCCGAGGCGGCCAAGGCGCTGGGCGTGAAGGTCTACACCATCGGCGCGGGAACCCGCGGTTACGCGCCCGTGCCGTTTCAGGATCCCTTCGGCCGCAAGATCTACCAGAATATGAAAGTCGATGTGGACGAAGACACGCTGAAGAAAATCGCCAACACGACGAATGCGAAATTCAATCGCGCCACGGACACAAAGACGCTCACGCAGATTTTCGAGCAGATCGATCAGTTGGAAAAGTCGACCGTGGAGATGAAGCAATACACGCAGTACCGGGAGCTTTTCCCCTGGCTGCTCGGCGCCGGGCTCGGCCTGCTGGCGGTGCAGGCGCTGCTGGCGCAAACCGTGGGGAACCGGCTGCCATGAGTTTCGGACAACCCATGTGGTTTTGGGCTCTCGCCTTTTTGCCCCTGCTCATCGTGCTCTATGCGCGCAACGAGAGCCGGCGCGGAAAGCTGCTGCAGCAATTGGTGGCCGCACGCCTGCTCCATCGCCTCGCGGGAACGGTCAGCCTGCGCCTGCGCCGGTTGCGCTTTTTGCTCTTCCTCCTCGGCTTCGCCGCGCTGGTCGTCAGTCTCGCGCAACCCCGCTACGGTTACACGTGGGA
>JBGGMZ010000063.1:0-14431 GCA_041287745.1 Chthoniobacter sp.
CAGGGCGAGCAGACGGCGCCGCATGGAGTAGCGCGCCTGGTCTTCCGCACTCATTTCGCTCTGCTCGAGCTTGATTCCCGCGCGCTCGGCGAGCTTCTTCGCCGCGCTGACGAAATCGAGATTCTCGTAGTTCATCACGAACCGAATGACCGATCCGGCCGCGCCACAGCCGAAGCATTTGAAGATTTGCATCCTCGGATTGACACTGAACGATGGTGTTTTCTCTGCGTGAAAGGGGCAGATCGCCTTATAGACCGGGCCTGCGCGCTTGAGCGGAAAGTACGACCCGATCACGTCGACGACGTCATTCGCCGCGATGATCTGGTCGATGACTTCTGGCGGGATGAGACTCACGTGGGCAAAAGACGGGAAAAGTGGATGGCGAAGAGTAGATAGTGGATAATCCGCTGCGTCGCCGCAAATCTTGCGGTGCTTCGCACCGGTAGGGAGTCAACTGCTTGGCGGAGCGGGCGCACTGTGGAACGGAGAAGCCCGATCATCCATCCACTATCCACCGGTTCCTTCCCTTCAGCGTCCCGCGTGAGTTTGATCAAGCGCTGCCTGGCTTTCCGCCGCGAGGTGCAGCGGCCACTCCTTGTCATTGAAATAGGCTTGGTTCGTCGCCTGGTAGTGCCGGTAGCGAGCGCGGAATTCGCGGTTGAGCGAGGAATCCGCCACCTTGAGAGCGGGATACTGTTGCACCGCGAGGCGCTGGGCTTCCTCCACGGTCTGTATTTTCGAGTGCACCGATCGATAGCCGATGAAGCCGAGGATCGCGAACGTGGCGATGATGACGGCGGTGGTCATCACGCCGGCCCAGCGAGACTTGGGCGGTGGCGGAGGCGGTGCGAAACGCGAGTTTTGCTGGTGATAGTTGATGGCGCGCTTGTTGACCTCCGATTGGACGGTGTGGTCAGGGAGGATGGCGAGGAGGAGCAGCCCCAATGGAATGAGCAGGATGCACCCGGCCGGCGCGCGATAGCCGGGGATGACGCCCGATAGAAAGATGGCGAGGGGAGCGAGGCCGATGATGGCAAGGAGTGCGGTGTGACCTTTCCCAGTCACGTAATTGTAGCAGCCCCAGCCGTGGAACAGGAGGGCTACGACCGCGACGGCCCACGTAACGACGGGCAGTATATTGCCGAAGGGTTCGTAGTAGATGATCCAGCCGCCGAGGATCCCCATAAAGATCCCGAGATTCGTTTTCGCGACACTTCCGGGTTGCATGGAGGTTAGCGACGAACGGCGGTCGCGGAAACGACGGATCTCATTTTTCTGGAAAGCGACGGCACCCCGCTCCGATATCGAGTGCCCATGCAGGTCACAAGGCAATTTCGGGCTTTCATTTCGAGAGGGGGAGATCGGTATTCACGAGCGTGGCGCCGGTGATGGCGTAAAGCTTCGCGCCGGGCGAGAGCGTGAGCTTCAGGCGAAATGTGTCGCCGCTCCCGGGCAGCGTTTCCATTTTCACCGCGCCGTCGGCGACCAGACTGACCGGGTGATGCGTGTGGCGCAGCGGCGTGGTAGTGAGCACCGCGGGTTGACTGCCATCCACGGGCTCGAAGGCGGCAAAGCCATCCTCCCGCAACCGCGCCAGGCACAGGCTGCCGGAACGTTTCCAGCCGACGTGCACCGTGGGGCTGCCGCTGTAGTAAAGAAGGAGTCGGCCATCCTGCACGACCGGCGGCCCAGCCTGGGCATAGATGCAGCCGCTATCATAGCTGCCTTTCGCGCCGAGCGGAAGAAGAGGGGTGCCGGGTTGCACGCGCTGCCAGTGGACCGAATCGGGACTCCACGCGAGCTCGCAATCGACGGTGCGGCCCTGGCCCATGTGATACATCATCACATAGCCGAGATAGATATTTGCGTAGGGGAAAACGGTCAGCGCGTAGGTCTGCGTGGCCTTGCCTTCCTCCGGCGTGCTGCGCAGGACCACGCCGCTGCTCGTCCAGTGCTGGAAGTCGGTGCTCTCCAGCCGGGTGACCAGCCGCTCGCCGACGTAGAGCTTGGTGAACCACAGATATTTCCCCGAGCGCGTGTCGAAGAAGGCGTTGTTGTGTGTGTCGCCTTGCTGTGGCGTGAAGCCCTCCACCTCGGTAGCTTCGCTCCAGTGCGTCCCATCCGGGCTGAAGCGCACCCGCGGCTTTCCCAGGCCGACGTCGAAGACCATCTTGTAGCGCCGCTGTGGATCAGCATCATGAGCGTCCTTGAAGACTCCGACGTTCGGGCAGTCCCGCGCCACGATGTTGTTTTCCGCGCTGCCGGCGAAGGGGTGCAGCCCGAGCTTCGGCCGCTCCCAAGTCATCCCGTCCCGCGAGGTGGCGTAGAGCAGATACCAGCCGACATCATGCACCGTGCTCGGCACATCCATTTGCGCGATCGCTTCCTTGTCCGCGAGCACATCCTTGTACCAGAGCTTCCAGAGATGTTCTTCGGCGTCCCAGAGGACATTCGGATAATAGTTGTTGGTGGCATTTTCCCACAGCTGGTCGGAAGGGAGCAGGGGATTGCGCGATTCCTTCTCAGGCGACTGAATCACGAGGCGGGCATTTTCCGAGTTTTCGACGACTCTGGTATCGAGCAAAAGGAGCTTGCCCGTATCTGGAGACAAGATGTGCGGCTCCTCCGTGGCTTCGCCGGAAACGGAGAGGGCCGCGAGTAGGCACAGGGCGGCGGGCCGGAGCGAAAGGACGAAAGAGTTCATGGGAGGAAGGGGCGAAAAGAGATATCCGAGATAGCGGAACCAGTAAAACTGAGTAATGCGATAAACTTTTCACTTGCGGGCTTTTCGGACCGGGTGTCGATTGATCCTATGTCCTGTGTGCCCCTCAGCATAGTCATCGACTGCAAGAGGCGCCGCTTGCCGTTGTGCCGGAGTTCTTCGGAACGCGTCCGGCTCCTCGGCGAAATCCGGCGCCTGACCGCCCTCCGCTCCCTTTCCCTGTATCGCAGGCCGAACTGAACCCGGAATCCCCATGAAAAATCCGTTTCGCCTTCACCATCCCCGAAATCGCCGGGCGACCGTCCGCGCCGAGATCGAACACCGCCGCCTCGTGCGCCAGAGCCGCGCGCTCTGTACCCGGCACTATTACCTGCTACACTGAGGAGGCGTCTACTGAAAGGAGCCTGCGCTGCGGAAATGCTCCCGTAGCAGACCATTGATTTCCGCGGGACTTTGAATGGGCACGCCGTGGGAAGCATCGGGCATTTCTACATAGCGCGCCCCGGGGATCAAGCGGGCGAGCCGGTTTCCATAGAGTGTGCGTGCGATCGAGTCATGCTGTGCCGAGACTATGACCGTCGGAATGGGAGCCAACTCCTTCAGTCGCGCGGAGCAATCGTGACGGCCCAGTGCCTTGAGTTGCTGCATGACGATCGGCGGTTGCTTCGCCAGATCGCGGCCGATCACCGGCTCGAGTTCGGCGGCCAGGCGGTCGAGATCGCGTCCCGCCAGGTAGCTCGGAGAAAATAGCATGTGGAGGAAAGCGCGGCGCCGCATGCCGGCGGTCCCGAGGCGGCTGCGTAATCCGAGCCAGAGCATCCGCGGTGTGAGCCGCAGGACTTCCGCGCCTTGAGAGAATGTGCAGAGCAGCGACAGGCTCTTCACCCGCTGCGGTGCAACCAGCGCGAGTTCCTGGGCAATCACACCGCCCATCGAGTGTCCGACCACGTGTGCGCTTTCGAAGCCGGCTCCATCCATGAGTGCCAGAGTATCCGCGGCCATCTGGGCTATGGAGAGCGTCTGCGACTGCGACCGGCTTCGTCCAATCCCTCGATTGTCAAAGGACAGGCAGGTAAACTCCCTCGCAAGTTCATCCACCTGCGGCTGCCATCCCGTCCCCGTGACGCCTACCCCTTGAATGAAAACCACCGGTGCGCCCTGACCCGACAAGGTGTAGGAAATCTCGGCATCCGGCAGATTCAGTACGGGCATCCGGGAATTTCTCGCGAGGCCTCGCCAGGCTCAAGCTTGGAAATCAAGGCGTGACGTAAAGCCTTGGGCAAAGCCGAAGGCGTGTGCGGTTGTGCTACAGAGTGTCAGCGCTGCCTTGAAACGTAAAATCCCGTAGGGCAGTTAGATACGTAGTCGGAACGCTTACATCCAAACTGATCTTCCCTATCGAAAGCGAGGTATGAACGATCACTCCGAAGGTCCGGAGACTTTTAATATGCAGCAGTGGCTGAGTGAGGTCGTCCGCCGGAACCTTCTTCAGACTGGCGCCATGCAAGCGGTGGAAGAAAAGATGAGGGAAGTCTCCGAGCGAAGTGCTCACATGACCGAGTCCGCCGATCGCCACAGCGAGGAAGAAGGCGCCGCCTGAATTGCAATAGACTCGCGCTCTTCCCGCCCTCGAAGATTTAAAGGGAGAGGCGGGGGTGGGAGTCGAACCCACTCATAGAGGTTTTGCAGACCTCGGCCTTCCCACTTGGCTACCCCGCCGTGCGTGAGGGAGAGGGGAATAATCGAACTTGCGCAGTGCGTCAACCGGCAATCGGAGGGTTTGACGGAAGATTCTCGCGGGGAGAGGGATTGGGGCGGTGCCGAGACCCGATGGAAGGTGTAGAGCAGGTATCCTCACCCGTCGGCAGCAGGTCCCGTTGGAGATGCCAGCCACGCGCGGCCTGCGGTCTTGCGCTGGCGGTGTCTGCCGCCTCTTAGTAGGTGACGATGAAAGGCGCCGGGACGATTTTGGTCGTCGCGCCTTTTTCCAGGCTGCCTTCGGATTGCTCGAGTGAGTTGACCAGATTGTTGGCGAAGGTGACGGACAGCTTTCCGATGGGCACCTTGATGTAGATGATGTTGGCGACGAGGTTGCCGTTCAAGTCGCGCCCGAAGGTCTCCTGGGGTACGCGCTCGTAGCGGATGAACTCCCACGTGTCTGCGCGGCCACTGGCGTCGACGTGCGATGTCTTTTTCGTCGGCTTGCCGAGCGACTGCTGCACTTCCTCGAGGGTCATGTTGATGGCCACCTCGTTCTTGGCGATGAGCGCCTTGACCTGCTCCAGGCGCGCGGCGTTCTGCTTGAGGTTGTCGAGGAAATCCTTTTTCAGCGGGTTGAGGAACTTCGGGTCCACCCAACCGGCCACTTGTCCCTGCTGGGCCATGCCGCGAACACGATATGCCTTGTCGGAGACGGCCTGCAGTTCGACGATCTGTCCCTTCTTGAGCGTGCCCAGATAGCGGCCAAAATCGCTGTGGTAGAAGATGGGTGCATCCCCCACCGTGGCGAGTCGCGCCGGTTTCACCAGCAGGTCTTCCAGGTAAATCGCCCCTTCCTCGCGGATCACCGCGCCGGAGATGGCACCGGCCTGCACGGTAGCGGCGCAGGCGATGAGTGCAGCGAGAAGGAGGGGAAACGCTTTCACGGCGGTAGGTTAGCGCAAATGGGTAAAAAGTCGACGAGGTAAATGGCAGACGGAGAAGAGGCTGCGGATATTCAGCGAAAGGCAGAACATCCTCGGGGAAGGCAGAACACCCAACATCCAATGAGGGGCTCCGCGCCGGTGATCCGCTTGTGCAGCAATCGCGTTATTCGGGCCGAAAATTGGATGTTGGATGTTGGGCGTTGGATGTTGGATGTTGGAGCTCCGCTCTATGAATCATTCCCGTTCCCACGCTGCCTTTGCCGAAGCCCGCCGTTATATTCCCGGCGGCGTTAACTCTCCCGTGCGGGCGTTTCGCGGGGTGGGGGGCGAGCCATTTTTTGTTGAGCGGGCGGAAGGCGCACACATCTGGGATTTGGATGGCAACGAGCTCATCGACTACGTCGGCACGTGGGGGCCGGCCATTCTCGGCCATGCGCCGAAGGTGGTGCGCGACGCCATTACCGATGCCGCAGCCAAAGGCGTGAGCTTCGGTATTCCGAATCCCTACGAGATCGAGATGGCGCGGACCATTTGCGAGTGGGTGCCCTCGGTTGAAAAAGTGCGTATGGTAAACAGTGGGACCGAGGCCACGATGTCGTGCATTCGTCTCGCGCGTGGCTTCACCGGGCGCGATCTCATCGTAAAATTCGAGGGCTGCTATCACGGTCATGTCGATGCCCTGCTGGTGAAGGCCGGTAGCGGCGCGCTCACCCACGGGCAGCCCGACAGCGCCGGCGTGCCGGCGGCATTTGCCGAGCTCACCATCACGCTGCCTTTCAACGACACCAGCGCCCTCCTCTCGCTCTTCATGGCGCAAGGCAGCAACATTGCCGCAGTCATCGTCGAGCCAGTGCCAGCGAATGCGGGGCTCTATCTGCCGCGCGAAGGTTTTCTCGAGGTGCTGCGCCAGCAATGCTCGGAATACGGCATCGTGCTCATTTTCGACGAAGTCATGACCGGCTTCCGTCTCGCCCGCGGCGGCTACCAGGAACGCTCAGGCATCACGCCCGACCTCACCGCGCTGGGCAAAGTCATCGGCGGTGGGTTGCCGGTCGGCGCCTTCGGCGGCCGCGAGGATATCATGGACCAGCTCTCGCCAGAGGGGCCCGTCTACCAGGCGGGCACGCTCTCGGGAAATCCGCTGGCCATGGCTGCGGGCCTCGCGCAATTGCGCGAGATGGACCGCGTGAATGGTTGGGCGAAGCTCGAGGAACTCGGCGCCGCTTTCGAGGCCGGCACGCGCGCCGCGCTGAAGAAGGCCGGGCGCAATTACGTCTTCCAACGCATCGGCTCGATGTTCTGCCTTTATTTCACGGACGGCGAAGTGTGGAACCTCGCCGACGCCATGCGGTCGGACAAAGCGGGTTTCGGCCGCTATTTCCATGCGTGCCTCGACGCGGGCGTTTACTTCGCGCCATCGCAATTCGAAGCAGGCTTCCTCTCCCTCGCGCATAGCCCGGCGGACCTAGAGAAAACCGCCGAGGTCGTGACGCGCGCGCTCGCTGCCTGACAACCATCCCGCGGAAATGGAGGAGCTCACCTTCACTTGTCCCGTCTGCGGTGCGGATGTGCCGCGCCGCGCCAAGTCCTGCCCGGATTGCGGCGCGTGCGACAAGTCCGGCTGGAGTCGCGATCACTACCAGGATGGTCTCAGCCTGCCCGACGACGATTTCAATTACGACGAATTCGCTGCGCGGGAATTGGGCGGACGCCGGAAACAAACGAGGTCGCAACGCTTTTGGATGATTGTGGGGATCATCGTGGCCATCGCCATGGCACTACTCACCCTGCGCGGGTTGTGGTGAGTGGAAGGCGGAGCCGTGGCGCTCCCCGATCGCCCACGCCTTTGCCTCCGCGAGAGTTTTGAAGATGCGAAAGGCGGGGTTTTGTTTCACCGTCATCGCGGCGTAGGCGCGGGCCAGAGATTCAATGAATGCGCTGTTCGTGACGATGGCGACGGGACCGGGTTTCTGTGATCCCATGGTCTCCCGCATCACTTTGGCGATGTGCTGCAGGTCCTGAACGGAGAGATCGAGCGTCACGTCGCGTGCATCGAAGATTTCTGGATCCGAGAGGAAGTTGGCCGCCGCCTTGGCCCGCAAATGCGCGTCAATTTCGTCGACGCCGACGATGCCGTGGGCTGTGGAATAGACACAGCCCGAGACCTCGTCTAACTGGAGGGTGATAGGCATACACCAAGGGGGCTAACGGATGGACTCTACTCTACCTTCGCGCGAGCGGCATCAGGTTGTTGCCGGATCGTATAGTCCGCATATCCCGTATCGGGCGCTTGCGCAAGAGGGGGATGTGGAAGTAAAGCCATAGTGTGCCGGAAGATTCCCCCCAAACCGCACTCCTGGAACCGAAGGCCGCCGCTGCCGCCGACCGGCCGGCTGTCCCCGCGCGGCGTTCCTCGTCCTCGTCTATGAATGACGTGCCGCCGGAGTACCGCCGCTTGCGCGTGTGGTGGTGGCTGGCATTTACTCCTCTTGCGGTGTTGATCGGCGGGATCGGTGGCCTGCTTGTGCGCACCCATCATGTCGAGCTGGCTCGAGCCGCGGCACCGGTCGCCCAAGTGCCCGGAGCGATGCCGGTGGCGCCGGCTTCGGAAGGCTGGCGCTGGCTTTTTTCCAAGCAGGAATGGCGCGGGCCACGCAATGGCATCGGCGAGTATCGCGACGGCGTGCTGGAATTCCATGGGTCGATTGCCCGGCAACAGACCTCGGCCGATGCCGCGATTCGCGCGCGAATCGTGATTCGCGGGCCGCTGCCGAAGCCGGCCAGCGTTTTCCTGCGCAGCGGGGCGGCGGGCCAGTTCCGCTGGGAACTCGATCCGCAGAAACGCAACGCGCGTCTGCTCGACGAGACGAACGGGCAGGTGCGCGAATTGGGCCGCTACAAGCTGGCCAAGCCACTGGTGGAGGGAGCGCACGTGTTGCTCGAGTTGCGTGCCTCTGGCGCGGATATCATCGGTTCGATCAATGGCACGGAAGCGGTGCGCGCGCAGGATGCGCACATGGCGGGTGCGGGGCAGTGGGGTATTGCGGGAGATGCCGTTTGGCTGGAGGTCGTGGAAGTGTGGGAGCCGAAGGCCGCGCGCCCGATCGCTGCGGTCGAGCCGGCCGAAACACCGGTGCCTGCGGAGCCACGCGTGCCGATCGCCACACCTGCGCCTACGAACCCCATTGCTGCTAACTTTTTGCCCAAGGAGCCTGCAGCCGCGTCCCCCGCTCCCGCGACTCCAGCCCCAGCGGCGTCGCCTGTGCCCGCGGCAATGCCTTCGGCAGATATCGCGAAATGGCTGGCCTCCATGGATGCGCAGTGGCGCGCGAGCTATCAGCGCGACGTGATGGGACCTTTCGAGAAAGGTGTAGTCGAGCTGCGGCGCCAGCATTTCATGGCCTTGAGCAATCCCGTGGCTGCCGCGAAGAAAGCGGGCAACGACGCGGAGGCGGCCGCCCTCAATGCCGAGCGCGACCTTGTTTCCAAGGGCAGCAACCCGCCATCCACCGACGAGGATTCCACGCCCGGCGCGCTGAAGCTGGCGCGGACGAATTTCCGATCGCAATTCGTGCGGCTCGACAAGGATCGCTTCGATCGCGCGCGCTCTCTTTTTGCCAAGTGCGACGAGACGCTGGCGAAGAGCCAGGCCACACTCACGCAGCGCCAGCTTCCCGAGGATGTCGCGAGCGTGCAGAAGGAGCGCGAGCAACTGCGCGAAGCGTGGCTGCAGCCGCCGGTGGCGATGGCAACCGCGCTGCCGCCCATGTCCAAACCTTCGGCGACCCCGGCGAAGATCAGTTCGCAACAGATCGTGGCCAAGCTCATGGAACTGAATGCCGGCGTGTGGGTGAAGCGCGGAGGGAAGCCGGAAAGCGTGGAACTCAAATCGGAAACCGAGGTCGGAACGGACGAAAAGCTTGTCTTCGTGCGGGTCGACTTCCGGGCGCGCAAGCGTGACGAAACCCCGCTCGTCCCCGCCGATTACGCCATTCTTGATTCACTCACCGAGCTTCCTGAGCTCGTACTCGGCGGCACCGGAGTGAAGGATCAGGTGATGGAAAAGCTGCACTCCTTCCGCGCGCTGAGAAATCTTTCGCTCAACCAGGCAAAGCCCTCGCCCGCTGGCTATGCTGTGCTGGCGACATTGCCGGAGCTACACGATCTCTCGCTTTACGACACCGACGCGCCCGACGAGGCGATGAAGTGGATCGTGCAGTGCAAAAAGCTGCAACGCCTGCACCTGGCCAATCTGCCGTTCACGGATGCGGCCTTTGCCGAGATCGGCAAACTCGGAGCGCTGGAAGATTTGAACTTGAGCGGGATGACCAAGCTGAATTCTCCGGCCTTCGCCCACTTCGCCGAATGCCGCTCGCTCAAGCACGTTTACCTGAACGGTTTCTTCGTCCTGTCGGGCATGGTGGAACATCTCGGGAAGTGCAAGGAGCTTGAGACCATCGGGATGCCGGCTGTTGGACTGAAGGATGCCGATGTCGCGCCCCTAGGGGGCCTGGCCAAGCTCCGCTCGCTCGATTTGAACGGCTCCTCGGTCACCGGCAGTGTTTTCTCGGCGTGGGCTCAGCGACAGGCGTTGATCTCGCTGAATCTCTCCAACACGCCCGGCGTGGACGATGCCGCGTGCAAAAACATCGAGCACACTTTCCCCAAGCTGGAGGACCTGCGCATCAAAATCCTTCCGGGCTTCAGCATCGAGGGCGCGACCTATCTCACGCGCTTGCGCATGTTGCGAGGTCTGTCCATCGAGGGCGAAGGCGTGACGGATGAAATGGTGGCGGAATTCTCGCACCGCGACACCATCGCGACGCTGTCCATCCCGCTGGCCAAGCTCACCGACAGCGGGGTCGCAGCGCTCTCGCGCATGGCGAAGCTCACCGACCTGAGCCTCGACATGCCGCCCATCACGGACGCCGCCATGAAATCCTTCGCGCGCTGCAAGGAGTTGAAGACCCTGCATATCGGCAAGGATGCGGATCCGGACACGGAGGTGAAGTTTCTGCGCAACGCGCCGAGCGTGAAAGTGATTCGGCCGGAGGGGTAGGCGGATCGACGGTAGTCCTCCGAGTGCACTTGTGAGCGCGAGTTGGGATACATCCGGCACACACCGTTCGAGCGAAAGCTCAATGCCCTGAAGTGTGCGAATGCACGTGCATAGCCGCCGGGTTCGACTTCAGTTGTGCCAACCATTCCGATCGAATTTATGAAAACACTTCTCCCCCTCCTCGTCCTGACAGCGGCAATCGTCTTGATTGTTACCGGATGCACTTCGGAGCCCTCGACGAATCCAAATCCGCGCCGGACTTTCAACGAGCAGTCAGGGAATTTCGAAGGGCCTTCTCCGATGCCCGGGAATAATCCACAACGCTAACGATAGCGAGTGTCACGCGCGCGAGCGTGGTGAGTAATGCATGAAGGACACTGCTCTGTCAGTGCCCACCTCTACCGATCCTATTTGGACGCCGATTGAGCAGCGTCCTGCAGCGGCTCTTTCTCTTTTTCCTTCTCCTTCTCCTTCTCCTTGTCGCTCACCCGCTCCTTGGTTCCCTTGTCCATGAAATCAGCGAGGCGTTTCCAGTCCGCCTCGCCGACGCGGCAGGCGAGGGTTTCGCCAGTGACATAGCGCGGGCCATGGGTCACGGCGCGCAGGGAGCGCAGGACATCGAGCGAGACTGGGCCGCGAACTTCTTCGCCGACCTGATAGAGATAGAGAGTCTGGCTGGCGGCCGCGGAATGCTCGGCGGCGTCGGCCGTGCGGCAGGTCTCAATGGCGATGCGGGCGATCAATTGGATGACCTCGCCGGCGCCAAGGTAGACGATGCCGATGAAGACCATGCTGGCAATGACCGGCAGCGCGGCGATGCTGTTGGCGGTGTTCGACTTGAACTGAATCGCCGCGCCCACGGCGACCGCGACAGCCCCGAGCAGCACGATGCCGCCGAGGATATTGAAGACCAGCGCGAGGGTGGGGACGGTGGGGATACGATTTTTCGGGGAGCTCATCGAATGTTCGGGGTGGAAAAGACTTCGCAGTGCGCCGGAGAATGCCGGAACGCGAGCGCGTCGTCACGATTTTCGACGCCGTGCCGAAAGTCTTCTAGCGGACAGCCGTCGCAGCGAGGGTGCGGAAGATGCCCGCCTCGGGCCGATGCTGCTGCTGGGCGAGAGTGGCCAACTCCTGGAAACTTGCCTTCGTAAGGACGCCGTCGGGGTGGCTGGCGCGAATCTTTTCCACGAGGGCGAGGCTGTCTTGAGCGAAGGTATCGTCCGGCTTCAACACCAGCGCTCGCTTGTAAGCGGCGACCGCGGAGGAGAATTGCTGGTCGGCGGCGAGGGCGTCGCCCTGCAGGCGGGCGTACTCGGCATTTTCCGGGGCGAGATCGATAATGTAGGCCGCCTCCTCCACCGCCTCGTGCGTCTGGCCGTGGGCGAGAAAATTGCGCGTCTGCTCGGCCAGTGCGGGCGCAGCGGCGTGAAGATGACGCAATGTTTGCGCGGTGGTTCGCTGCTGGCGAATGAGTTGGAAGGCGAACAGCGTGAGGACGGCGATAAGGACGATGAGACCGCCCACAATGTAGCGCTGTCGTTTCAGCAGCAGCACGGCTTGCTTCACGCGTCCGGCATTTTCCGCGGTGGTGGCAAAGCCCGCCTGGTAAGCCTCGATATCCGCCTGGAAGTCGCGCACGGTCTGGTAGCGGTCGATCGCGTTTTGGGCCATGGCCTTTTGCGCTACGGCGGAGAGGGGATCGGGCACCTTGCCATGAGGCAAGTGGGGGAGGCGCCGGTGATAGCGGGTGGCGTTGCGCGCGGGCTCGAAGACGCCCGCCGCCACCTTGGTCAGGATTTCGCGAGGCGTCTCGCCCTCAATGGGGGGACGAAGGGTGAGAACGTGATGGAGGATTGCGCCGAGCGCGTAAACATCGGTGCGGAAGTCCAGTTCATCGTGATGGCCGTAGGCCTGTTCGGGGGCCATATATTGCGGAGTGCCGTAGACGGTGCCGCTGAGCTTTTCCGCCTCGAGTAATTCCTCGCGCACCCCGGTGCGGATGACGGAGTGGCCCTCGTCGTTGACGGCGTGATGCGCCGTCGGGTCGAGGACCTTGGCCAGGCCCCAGTCCATGACGAGCACTTCACCGTAGTCGCCCAGCATGCAATTCTCCGGCTTGAGATCGCGGTGGATCACCCCCTTGCTGTGGGCAAAGGCGACGGCATCGCAGACTTTCTGGAAGATGGTGAGGAGCTGGGGGAGTGGGTATTTTTTCACCACCTCGGGCTGATCGGTGAAGAGGTCGTCGAGAACGTTGCGCAGGGTCGTGCCCCGCACGTACTTCATGGTGTAGTAGACCTGCTCCTTGTCATCGACGCCCAGTTCGTGCACGGGAACGATGTTTGGGTGCTCGAGCTGACCGGTAATCTTCGCCTCCGCGATGAAGCGCACGAGTTCGTCCGATTTCTCTGTGTCGAGCATCACCTTCATGGCGACATCGCGCTGGATGGTGACTTCGCGGGCATTCAGGATGGCACCCATGCCACCCTGGCCGATGACGTTGCCGAGCTCGTATTTTTTCTCACGGAGAAATTCGGGCGGCAGGAGCTTGCGGAGGGCATCGCGTCGGGAGCCGAGGGAGAGCGAGCCCCCTGCCGGGACGGGGAGTTGGCGGATATGCAGGGTCACGCTCGGGCCGAGCATTACGCTTTCATCCGATCGCAGGACTGTGGCCACCTCGATGCGCTCGCCTTCGACGAAAGTGCCATTCGAGCTGCCGAGGTCTTCGATGAGGCACTCGCGTTCCTGGATCGTCAGCCGGGCGTGCGCCCGGGAAATGAGCGGTGTCTCGATACGAATATCGGCCTCCGCACCTCGGCCGATGACGTAAGCGCCGGGGTAAAAAGCGCGCACCTCGGTAGTAGCATCCTTGCGCAGGATCGTGAGGTGCGTCTCGGGCAAGCTCATGGCAGGAGCTTTCTACGAAAATGAGGCAGAGGACGGCAGGTGAAGAGTCGTGCCTCTGAAAAACCGGAAAATTGGCAGTGTAGTGGAACGCCCATGGGAGGAACTACGTGAAACCTCGGCAATCGTGCTGCCAGTAGACTGCAGGGTCAAGCCCGGGGGACCGAAAACCCCGGATGCAAGCGCCAAGCCTACCACAGGTTTTGAGAGCCGTAAAAAGAACGAAAGCCCGGCCCGGCCACACCCGCCGGATATTTTTCCGGGAATCATTTTCCCGCTTCGCATGTAACGAGTTCGGGCTACGTTTTTGCCATGTCCGCTGATTCGTTCGTCCACCTGCATTGCCACACCGAATACTCGACGCTTGATGGCGCGGTACGGATTGCGCAGGCGATGAAAAAGGCCAAGGAGTATGGCATGCCGGCGCTGGCCATCACGGACCACGGCAACCTCTTTGGCGCCATCGAGTTTTACCAGGAAGGCAAGAGCGCTGGGATCAATCCCATTATCGGCTGCGAGATGTATGTGGCGCCGGATTCCCACCTGAAGAAATCGGCGACCACGCAACGCGAATCGGCCTTCCACTTTACACTGCTGGCACAGAATGACGAGGGCTACCGAAACCTCGTGAAGCTCGTCTCGATCGCGCACCTCGATGGCATGTATTACAAGCCGCGCATCGACAAGGAGCTGCTCGCCAAATATTCGAAGGGTCTCATCGGCTTGAGCGGCTGTCTCAAGGGCGAGGTAAACCAGGCGATCATCGATGATAATTTGCCCAAGGCAATGGAGCTGGCGGGGGCGTATCGCGACATCCTGGGCGCGGAGAATTTCTTCATCGAGCTGCACAACCACGGCATCGAGCAGCAAATCAAGTGCAACAAGGTCTTGCCCAAGCTCGCCAACGACCTCGGCCTCGGCCTCGTCGCGGCCAATGACGTCCACTTTCTCAACAAGACCGACCACGCGGCGCATGATGCGCTGATCTGCATCGGCACCGGCTCAAACATCGCCGACGAGCGCCGCCTCCACTACGTGCAGGAGGTCTATTTCAAGTCCCCGGCGGAGATGCGCACGCTTTTCGCCGAGGTGCCCGAG
>JBGGMZ010000064.1:0-7464 GCA_041287745.1 Chthoniobacter sp.
GCCAAGGCGGCGATCTTCGCCGCGCATGCGGAACTGCTCGACGATCCCGATTTCCTCGACATCGCGAACTCCGCCATCGCCAAGGGCAAGAGTGCAGCCTTCGCCTGGAAAAATGCCACCCAGATCCACGCACAACGCCTCGCATCTCTCCGCAACGAACTGCTCGCACAGCGCGCCAACGACGTCCGTGACGTGGGCGGCCGAGTGCTCGAACTCCTGACCGGCGTCACGCAGCAGCTGCCGAGCTATCCCGAAGGCTCGATCCTCATCGCGGAAGACCTCACGCCCTCCGATACCGCCACGATGGACCGTGGGCGCGTCGTCGGTTTTGCCACTGTGCGCGGAGGTGCGACTTCCCATGTCTCCATCCTGGCGCGTTCACTGGAGATTCCCGCAATCGCCGGCATTGAGGCACGAGTGCTTGAAGTAGCGAATGGCACGCCGGTTATCCTCGACGGCGCGAAGGGATCGCTGCGTCTGAATCCGCCGCCTGCGGAGGTCGAGCGCATCCGCCAACTGCAGACCAGGCACGAGGCCCGGCGCAAGGACGACGTGGCCCACGCGCAAGAGCCGGCCGTGACCAGCGACGGCAAACACGTCGCCGTCTTTGCCAATATCGGCGGCCTCAAGGACGCGGAGCAGGTTGCCGAGCTGGGAGGCGAAGGGGTGGGCCTGTTGCGCTCGGAGTTTCTCTTCATGGATCGCGCCACCGCGCCCAGTGAGGACGAGCAGACCGCGAGTTATACCGCCATCCTGCAGGCGACGGGACCGCGGATGCCGGTCATCATTCGAACGCTCGACGTGGGCGGCGACAAGCCGCTGCCCTACCTGCCGATTCCGCGCGAGGACAATCCCTTCCTCGGCGAGCGCGGCATCCGTGTCGGGCTCGACCGCCCGGAAGTCTTGCGCACGCAGCTCCGCGCGCTCCTCCGCGCCGCTGGCGGCAGCAAGCTGCACGTCATGTTTCCAATGATCGCCACCGTCCAGGAGTTGCGCGACGCCAAGGCCATGCTGACCGAGGAAGCGAAGTCGCTCGGCGTGGCGCCATTCCAGTGCGGCATCATGGTGGAGGTCCCAGCCGTAGCGGTGATGGCCCGCACATTCGCCGCTGAGGCCGATTTTTTCTCCATCGGCACCAACGACCTGACCCAATACACGCTCGCCATGGATCGCGGCCACCCGAAGCTCGCGCCGAAGGTCGATGCCCTGAACCCTGCGGTACTACAGCTCATCGCCCAGACCATCGACGGCGCACATGCGCACGGTCGGCTCGTCGGCATTTGCGGCGGTGTCGCGGGCGACCCCCACGCCGTGCCGATCCTCGTCGGTCTCGGCATCGACGAACTGAGCGTGAGCCTTCCCGCGATCCCCACGGTGAAAGCGCAAATCCGCCGCCTGAGCCTCGCCGCGTGCCGCGACCTGGCCCAGCGTGCGCTCACCTGCGCCACCGCCGGGGAGGTCCGCGCCCTCCTCCCCGAACCTCAAGACTGATCTCCCATGTTCAACTTCCAAAGCCTCTTTTCCCTCCTCCAGAAGATCGGCAAATGCATGATGCTGCCGGTCTCGGTGCTCCCGGTCGCGGGCATCCTGCTCGGTGTCGGCAGCGCCAACTTTCCGTGGTTGCCCGAGGGCCTCTCCCTCATCATGGCGAAATCCGGCGACGCGATTTTCAGCAATCTGCCGCTGCTCTTCGCCATCGGTGTCGCCATCGGCCTCACGGAAAATGACGGCGTCGCCGCGCTCGCCGGCACCACCGGCTACGTTGTCTTCCTGGCCTCGTTGGGCGTGTGTGCGAAACTCCGCGGGATCGAGACAAAGGCGATCATGGCAATTCCATCGATCGAGACGGGCGTTTTTGGTGGCATCATCGTCGGACTCATCGCGGCGTGGGCCTTCAACCGATTTTACCGAATACAACTGCCGAGCTATCTCGGCTTCTTCGCGGGCAAACGCTCCGTGCCGATCATCACCGCCTTTGCCGTCATCGCGGCGGGCGGGGTGCTTAGCTTCATCTGGCCGCCGATCGGGAATGCGATCAACAGCTTTTCACACTGGGCGGTGCATGGGCGGCCGGCGCTCGCGTTCACGATCTATGGTGTCGTGGAACGGGCGCTCATCCCGTTCGGACTGCATCACGTTTGGAATGTGCCGTTCTTTTTCCAGGCCGGCGATTACACCGATCCAGCCACCGGCAACGTGGTGCACGGTGAGATCGCGCGTTTCATTGCCGGCGACCCGACCGCAGGCAACATGACCGGCGGCTATCTATTCAAAATGTGGGGCCTGCCTGCCGCAGCCATCGCCATGTGGCGCGCCGCGCTTCCCGCCCAAAGGGCGAAAGTCGGCGGTATCATGATCTCCGCGGCGCTCACCGCATTTCTCACCGGCATCACCGAGCCGATCGAGTTCGCGTTTCTCTTCGTCGCGCCGGTGCTCTACGCGATCCACGCGGTGCTCGCAGGGGTCGCATATTGCCTCTGCATCGTGCTGGGAATCAAACACGGCTTCACCTTCTCGCATGGGCTCATTGATTATATCGTGCTCTTCCCGAAATCGCACAATGCGTTGTGGCTGTTCGTCCTCGGCCCGGTGTGGGCGGCGGTCTACTACAGCGTATTCACCTTCGCGATTCGCCGGTTCAACCTGCTTACCCCGGGACGCGAGGTCGAAACCGAATCCTCCACGACCGTGCGCGCGGCAACGGGCGATCAGTTTGCCCTGCAGCTCATCCGGGCTTTCGGCGGACGCTCGAACATCGTGAGCCTCGACGCGTGCATCACGCGGCTGCGGGTGAAACTCGCCGACATCACGAAAGCCAGCCCGGACAAACTCAAGGCGCTCGGAGCTGCGGGTGTCCTGGTCGTCGGCGACGGAATACAGGCGATCTTCGGTACGCGGAGTGAAAATTTGAAAACCGACATGCAGGACTACCTCAAGACCGCAGGCCCTGAAGCCGACGAGGTCGAGGAGCCTTCACCGGTGAAGACTCCTGCGCCGGCCGGTCTCGAGCCGCGCCTGCGCGACCCGGAAGCCGCCATCAAAGCCAGCGCCTACATTGCCGCCCTCGGTGGCAAGGCCAACATCGCCCGCGTGGATGCCTGCGCCGAGACGCGCCTCCGTGTCGTGGTGCGCGACGAGCAGCAAATCCGTGAAGCGGCGCTTGCGGCCAGCGGCATCAGCGCAGTCGTGAAACTTCCCGACCACACCATTCACCTCCTCGCCGGCCTCAACGCCGACCAGTACGCCGCCGAGATGCGGGGCCAGCTCGCGGCGTAGGGCGGATACGCCCAAGGTCCTATTGGAGCCGGAGGTTCGGAGCACCAAAATGGTGCGCCAAATCCATTCCACCAAACGCGATGCTCTCGAAACTTCTGATTGCCTGGTTGCTGATGGCTCTTTGCGTGACGATCCACGCGATGGGATTGAACGCCGCGATTCGATGGATGAGAGGGCATCCTGCCATGGTGAAGGGAGAGTTCTGGTCTGCGACCTGGATGCTCGTGGGCACCGCGGGCTGGGTTGTCCTGATGCATCTGCTCCAGATCGCGGTCTGGGCGATCCATTATACCTGGAACAGCGCGATGCCCGATCTCACGACGGCGCTCTATTTCAGCGCGGTGACCTACACCACCACCGGCTACGGCGACCTGGTCCTCCCGAAGGAATGGCGCTTGGTGGGCGGTGTCGAAGCCCTCACCGGAATTCTCATGTGTGGTTTGTCCACGGGTATGTTCTTCGCCGTGTTCACCAAGGCCCTGGGCTTCCATCTCGAGGACGATCCGGCCGAGAAACGGTGAATGCGCTGGCAACGTTGCAGGCAGGCGCATTCACGCCTTTGCCATGACCCTCTACCTTTCGCCACCGGCCTCACTCCAGATCTCTCGAATATCCAACTCACAACGCCATGCTCCAAACAGTCGTCTTTGATACCAAGCCCTACGATCGTGAACGGCTCGAACACGCGTCCACCGGACTCGACATCCGCTGGCGCTTCATGGAGTGCCGCCTGTCCGCCGAAACCGCCGCAGCGGCTCACGGCGCGCAGGCCGTCTGTACCTTTGTGAATGACCACGTCGATCGCCCGTGCCTCGAGGCGCTTGCGGCGCTCGGCATCAAACACATTGCGTTGCGCTGTGCCGGCTTCAATAGCGTGGACCTGACAGCCGCAAAGGAACTGGGCTTTGCGGTAACACGTGTCCCAGCCTACTCGCCCTACGCCGTGGCAGAGCACGCCGTGGCATTGCTGCTGGCCCTCAATCGCAAGATTCCGCGCGCCAACAACCGCGTGCACGATCTCAACTTCTCCCTCAACGGGCTCGTCGGTTTTGATCTCCACGGCAAGACCGCCGGCATTTTCGGCACTGGAAAGATCGGCCGCATTACAGCGCAAATCTTGCGCGGGTTCGGAATGCGAGTGCTGGCCTTCGATCCATTTCCTTCCCCGGAATGGGCGGAGCAGCATCGCATTGAATACGTAAACACCGGGACGCTCTTGCAGCAGTGCCAGATTATCTCGTTGCACACGCCACTCAGTCCGGAGACCCATCACATCATCCGTCGCGAAACGCTCGTAAGAATGAGGCCCGGGGTCATTCTGATCAACGTGAGTCGCGGCGCGCTCATCGACACCACTGCGCTCATCGAAGGACTCAAATCGGGCCGCGTCGGGGGCGTGGCCCTCGATGTATACGAAGAGGAAGAGGGCGTTTTCTTCGAAGACCTCTCCGGCCAGATCCTGCACGACGACGAACTCGCACGCCTGCTCACTTTCCCGAATGTGCTCATCACCGCCCACCAGGCCTTCCTCACGCAGGAAGCCCTCGACGAGATCGCCCGAGTGACGACCACCAATCTCATCGCTTTTGCCGGTGGCCAGCCGCTTCTCCCGGATACGGCACTGACGTAGCCGGGTATGTAGGACCAAGGTCCGATAGGCGGCGCGGAATGGGCCGGATTTCATTGCATTTGAAGCGTCGTCCGTAGTGGCGCGCCAGTTCACATCCTTTTCATGAAAATCACTTGTCCTGGCGCCGCAGGTGACGAGGTCACAGGCTTCCGTTGCAGCGCTCGATTTCCATCGCAGCCACCCTGGATGGAGGAGGTCATCCCATTTCACGTATGACCTGGAAGCAACGCTACAAGGTCCGCAGCTATCTGCGCTCATCGCTCTGGATTATTCCGGTGCTTGCCGGCATGGCCGAGCGCGTGTTCAGGTCCATCGTCGAGGTGATTGAAGCGCGGACGCACTGGGTGTGGTTCGATCTGGGGATCGATGGCGCCAAGGCGCTCTCAAACACGGTCATCACGCTCAGCCTTTCCTTCGTCGTCTTCACCTTTGGTTCGCTGCTCGTCGCCATCCAGGTGGCCAGCGGCCAGTACACGCCCCGCATCATCGCGACGACGCTGCTGCGCGACAACGTCATCCGTTACACGGTTGCCTTGTTCGTCTTCACTCTCCTCTTCGCTGTCCGAGCCATCAATCGGCTTGAGAACTCCGTGCCACAGCTCTTCGTCTGCATCATTGGGACGCTCGGGCTGATCTGCCTCGCAGCGTTCCTGTTCCTGATCGACTACGCCGCGCGGCTATTGCGCCCGGTGAGCCTCGTGAAGCGCGTCGGCGACGAAGGGCTTCGCGTGATCGAAGCCGTCTATCCGGAGAAGTTCACAAGCACACCCACCGCTTCACCCCCACCGCAAGAGGCCGGCGCCGTCGAGCGGACGATCCTGCATCGCGGCACTTCTGCGATCATTCTCGCCGTGGATGTGCCCCGGCTGGTCGCCGAGGCGAAGGACGCGGGCGGCGTGGTCGAATTTGCACCGCAAGTGGGCGACTTCGTCGGCGCCGGTGAGCCGCTCTTTCTGCTCCACGGTGGCGCCAAATCTATCGATGACGACCTGTTGCGCTCGTGCGTGATCTTCGGCTCCGAACGGACGCTGGAGCAGGATCCATTGTTCGGCATTCGCATCCTGGTCGATATCGCGATCAAGGCGCTCTCCGCGGCGATCAACGATCCGACTACAGCCGTGCTCGCGATCGATCAACTCCACGGGCTGCTGCGCAGCACCGGGCGGCGCAATCTCCGCACCGACTCCATCCTCGGCCCCAATGGTGCGCTACGGGTCATTTTTCGCACTCCGGACTGGGACGCCTTCGTGAATCTCGCTTTCGTCGAGATTCGCTTCTACGGGGCGTCGAATATCCAGATCGCACGGCGGTTGCGCGCGATGATCGTCAATCTCGCCAACACCCTGCCCACCGATCGCCACGCTGCGCTACGCCGCGAGTTCCATCTCCTCGATCAGATGTTGGAGAAACTTTACGTCCTTCCCGAAGACCTGGCCCTCGCGCGGATTCCGGATTCGCAGGGTCTCGGCGGATCGACTGACGGAACCATACCACCATGGGCGACCTAGTGAGCACGTTATGAGCAACCCTATATTCGGACAATCCGATGTCGTCAAACTGAGCGATGAAGACGCCACTGCGGCGCTCCTCGAACGCGCCGTCACCGGCCTCTGGGAGGTGGTGAACGATCTCACGCGCATCCGGCGGACAACGCGGCAAAACTATCGGGTAACCATCTTCGGCTCGGCACGCATCAAACCCGGCATGCCGGCCTATGAAGGAGTGAAGAAGCTGACAGCAGAGCTTACCGAGATGGGCTGCGATATTCTCACTGGAGGCGGTCCCGGCCTCATGCGGGCGGCGAATGAGGGTGCGCACTCGATCGGCTCCGCCAAGGGTCAGCGTTCGATCGGCATCAACATTGAACTGCCGTTTGAGCAAGAGGTGAATCCGTTCGTCACGCAGGCATTCGAGCACCGCACGTTCTTCTCCCGGCTCCATCATTTCATGATTCTCTCCGACGCCTTCGTCGTGGTGCCCGGCGGGATCGGCTCGCTGCTCGAGCTTTCCCTCGTCTGGCAACTCCTCCAGGTGCGGAAGCTCTATAACACTCCCCTCATTTTGGTCGGAAAGATGTGGGAGGATCTCGTGGCGTGGTCGCGCGACGCGATGCTTAAGGAAGGCGACGAACTGGCGAGCGAGGTCGATTTTGAGATTCCGCGCTGCGTGAAGACCATTGAGGAAACCGTCGCGCTTATTCGTGAAAATCGCGCCGCGTGGCTTACTTCGCAGCGGCAGGAAAAATAGATCGCCGACGAATCGCCCCACACGCGCATGAAGACGACCGCGCCGAAAGTATCGCCCAGGCAGCAGACCAAGTTGACGATGCTGCTCGCGACCGGCATCGCGCTGCTGATCGGGGCGGTCGTGGGACTCGGGGGCTTCACGTTCGTCTACGCGAAGGGCGCCTCGTATCTCGGCAACGATCCCGCGTCTTGTGCCAACTGCCACGTCATGCGCGACCACCTCGATGCCTACATGAAGTCGAGCCATCGCTCCGTCGCAACGTGCAACGATTGCCACACGCCGCCGGGGCTCGTGCCCAAGTATCTCACGAA
>JBGGMZ010000065.1:0-16251 GCA_041287745.1 Chthoniobacter sp.
CGGAAGTGACGGCGCTGCTGCAAAAGATCGACCACCGAGACACGCATTTCGCCATCCGCGCCGAGCGCGAATTGCAGCGCCTGCTCGCGGGCGACTGCGCGCTGCCCGTGGGCGTCCGGACGAAACTCGTGAACGGCGGCATTGCCATGCGCGCGATTTTGTTTGGCGAGCCCGGCACCCCGCCGAAGGAAGCCGAAGCCGAAGCAGCCACGCCGGAAGCGGTCGCGGCGGCGGTGTTTGCCGGGTTGGAATAGAGCTAACGAGATCTTACGCGTATGCCTCCACAGGACGAGACGGTTGACAACCCGTTGCGCCCTTGGCGTCTAGCGGCGTTGTTGGTTTTGGGAATCGTCATCATATTACTCTTCGCGTCTTACTCGCGGGCTCGAGGGCAGGCGGAACGATTACTCGCGCAGGACAAATGGCATTGGGAACGCAGATCCAGTCGTTTGCATTTCCTCGATGCTACTGGCTGGCAAATTCCCTTTTGGGAATTCACTTACGAATCCGGCGATGCATTCGATGCCGTCATCAATTTACGCTACACCCTGACCGGCACACCAATTCCACCCACACTCACGCAGATCCCACGCTGACCGAGGGGCGCGAGATACCGGAGCGGGCCGGGCGTTCAATGCCGGAACGCTTCGATGTGGCGGGGAGATCGGTGCGGGCGATGACCGGGAGATCGATGGTGAACGTCGTGCCCTGGCTCAGTCCGGCGCTTTCACCGACGAGCGTACCGTCGTGAAGTTCCACGATACCACGGGCGATGGCCAGGCCGAGGCCGAGACCACCATGCTTCCGATTCGTCACGACAGAAGCCTGCTCGAAGGGGTGGAAGATGCGGGTGAGGGACTCGGGCGTGAGACCGATGCCGGTGTCACGCACCCGCACGGCGATCCGCCCAGCTGCAGAGTCGAAAGTCTCGATATCGATCCGGCCCTCGGCCGGGGTGAATTTGCCGGCATTGCGCAGGATATTCCAGAAGACCTGCAGCAGGCGGTCGCGATCGCCGTGGACCCGCGTCTCGCTGGCGCGCAGATGCAAGGTGGGCGTGGGGCCTACGAGCTGGCCATCGATGCTGGAGGTGCGCACCGCCTCGGTCAGCAGCAGATGCAGGTCGAGGGGACGCAGCTCGATCTCGAACTTGCCGCGCGTGAGCCGGGTGAGATCCAGCAGGTCGCCGATGAGCCGGGATTGCATGCGCGCATTCCGATCGATGAGGGCGAAATCGCCCCGCACGTCCTCGGTCAGCGAGGGATCCTTCAGCCGATCAGTCACGCAGTAGTGGATGGCGCTGAGGGGGCCGCGCAATTCATGGCTCATCACGGCGAGGAAGTAGTCCTTCGTGCGATTGAGTTCGTCTGCAGTTTCATGGGCGCGACGCTCCACCTCGTAGAGGTGACGGACCTCCTCTTCCGCCGCGGCGCGCATCTCCAGCGCGCGGTGCAGATATCCCGCACAGACGCTGATGACGATGCCCTGGACCACCGCGATGGCGAAGGTGATATTCGAGGCGCGCGTATCGAAATGGAAGGCGTAGCGCGGATAGAAAAAGAAGTAATTGCCCGCGATGGTGCCGGCGAAGGTGGCGAAAATGCCCGGCCCGCGCCCAAAGAGAAATGCGCTCAGGGCCGCCGCGAGCAGGAAGAAGAGCATTCGGGCCGAGTTGCCGAGGCCCGCATCGAAGATCCAGCGGATGAGGAAGGCGATGACCGTGAGACCGAGGGCGCAACCATAAGCCGCCAAGCGGTTACGGAAGATCGGCCAACGAGTGATCGATGCTCCGGGCGATGGCAGATCGGCGGATGGAGTTGCCATGTATGGCCAAAGTAAAGCAGCCCTCCGCCAAACGCGCTAGGGGCTTTTATTCTGGCAAAAGAAGTTCTCGAATCCGGCGGCGGAAAATTTCGAATCAGGAAAGCAGGAAAGCAGGAACGGAAGAAAAATCCTTCCTGCTTTCCTGCTTTCCTAATTGGTTGGTCCGCCAGTTATTTTTGTTCTACGGGAGGACACCGCGCCGCCTTTGTCGCGGATAGACAGAACTGTTTTCCGGCGGTCGCTGTTTTAGGCCACTTCAACGACCGCCTTGATCACACCGGTCTCCGGTTTCAGCCAGCCGGGGAAAGCGTCGATCATCTCGCCGAAGGCGGCGTGATGGGTGATCCATGGGACCGTGTCGATTTTGCCTTCTTCGATGAGCGCGATGATGCGGGTGAAATCCGGCGGCAGCGCATTGCGCGAGGCCATGATGGAAATCTCGCGGCGATGCATGATCGGCGAATGGAGGAAGCTGACCTCCTGCTGGGTGATGCCGACATACACGAGTCGGCCGGCAAAAGCGCAGTAGGCGAGCGCGGCGGCCATGGATTTGTTGCTGCCCGTGGCGTCGATCACAACGTCGGCGAGCTGGCCGTGGGTGATGGCGCTGAGCTGCTCGACTGCGGCGGCTTCTCCGCCTGGCGTGAGCTCGATGGTATCCGGTACGCCCATCTTGTTACGCACAAAGGCGAGGCGTCCTGCGTTCATGTCCATCACGATGGTGCGGGCGCCGCTGACCTTGGCAAACTCGATGGCCGAAAGTCCGATCGGGCCGGCGCCGATGACGAGCACGTGCTCCTCCGCCTTGGGTGCGCCGCGATTGATCGCGTGGCAGCCGATGGCCAGCGTCTCGACGAGCGCGAGCTGGTCGTAGGTGAGCTTGCGCGAGATGTGGAGCTTGCGCGCAGGCAGCACATAGCGCTCGGCGAGGCCGCCGTCGCACATCACGCCGAGGGTCTTGTTGTGCTCGCAGCAGTTCGTGTGGCCGCGGCGGCAGGCGTAACACTTTTGGCAGTTGAGGTACGGCTCGACGGAGCAACGGTCACCGGGCTGCACATTCGTCACGCCTTCGCCCACGGCGAGCACCTCGACGCCGAGCTCATGCCCGGGAATCCGCGGGTAGCTGAAGAACGGCATCTTGCCGAGAAATCCGCCGTAGTCCGTGCCGCAGATCCCCACGCGATGCACTTTGACGAGGGCATCGCCCGGGCCGGGCGCGGCGGGTTCGGCGATGTCGACGAGGCTGAATTTCTGCGGTTGATCGAGGGAGATGGCTTTCATGGCGGTGAGTTGTTCTCGGGGAGGCCTTCCTTGTGGCCGAGGTTCTTCACCGGCGCGAAGATGTCCTGCACTTCGCGGAGAAGAGTTTCGTCGAGCGGTTCGGCCGCCCACTTGGCCCAGTTGCGGATGTTGTTCGGATTGGCGCTGCCGGAAACGGTGGTGGTGATGTCGGGATTCGCGAGGCTGAACTGCAGCGCGAGCTGGGCGATATCCACGCCCTTGCTGGCGCAATGCTCGGCGGCTTTGCGTGCGGCAGCCTTCACGTCCTCGGGCTCCTTGAGCCATGGAGGCAGCGGAGCGTTGGTGAGCAGGCGCGCGCTGAAAGGGCCGGCATTCATCACACCCACGCCCTTCGAATTCAGGTAGGGAACCACTTCATCGGCGAAGCGGGTATTCTGCAGCGTGTATTGGTTGTAGCTGAGCACGCAGTCGACGCTCGTCTGGTCGAGGATGAAGCGGAAGATCTTCATCGGATAGCCCGAGAAGCCGATGTAGCGGACCTTGCCAGCCGCCTGGATCTTGCGCAGCGCGGGAATCGTCTCATCGACGATCTGCTGCATGGGCACGAACTCGATGTCGTGGCAGAGGATGATGTCGAGGTGGTCCGTCCCGAGGCGGTGCAGGGAGACGTCCACGCTCTCGGCCACGCGCTTTGCGGAGAAATCGAAGTGCGGGAGATCGTAGCGGCCGAGTTTGGTGCAGAGCGTGTAGCTCTCGCGCGGCACGCCGCGCAGGGCGATACCGAGCAGAACTTCGCTCATGCCGCGTCCGTAAAAGGGTGAGGTGTCGATGAAGTTGAGCCCGCAATCGAGGGCAACGCGCACAGAGTCGAGCGCTTCGTCGAGCCTCACGCTGCGGAATTCCTGCCCGAGCGATGAGGCGCCGAAGCTGAGGATGGGAAGTTGGAGATCGGTCTGGCCGAGGCGGCGGGTTTGCATGGAGGTTATTGGGACGCTGTTTGGCGCGCTGATCGAGCCGAGCGCGGGTCATGCGCTCGCGGAGGCCGCCTTGCTGAAGAAAGGCTTTTTCCAATTGGCGAAGTTGCTGGTCGAGGAGGTAGTTGGTCTGGTGGATGAGGCAGACGATGATGTAGGCCACGATCTCCGGCGGGCGCGTTTCGATATAGGTCCTATAGGCCTCATAGGACCTATTTTCCTGAGCGCCGAGCTTGCGCACAAACGTGGCTTCGCGGCTGTTTTTGTCCCACAGCGCGTGACCGCGCACCCTCAGGAAATCGCGGTAGTCTTCCAAAAGTTCTTCGAGGTTGGCTCGCGCCACGTTGACCAGCTTGATCTCCATCTCCTTGGAAGTGCCGGAAGCCTGGCTGCCTTCGATGATATTCTGTTTCCCCGAACGGGCGGCCTGCACCATCTGATCGAGGGTGCGATCGCGCTTCTCGATAAAGCGCCCGCAAAAACATACCGTCGCATCAAAAACCACCCGCGCCTTCTGAAACGAAAGCAGGTCTTCGTAGCCGCCGTGGGCCGGGATGAAGCCTTCGCTCATGGAGACCATGCTCAATCGACGCGACAGCCGAGCGTGAGCAGCACATTTGCCCACAGCGATTGGTCGGCGGTCTGGATCGTGAGGATGTGATCGGGCGACTCGACGTGCTGGTAGAAGTCCCACTTCAGGATCGGCTCGAGCGTGAGCTTCGCATCCGACTCCGCGACGATTTGACGATATTCCGCCCATACCGGAGGTTCGCCCTGCTGCGCGTAGGAATCGTCGGGCGGGATGCCCATGGTATTCACGTGATCGATCGGCAGCGCGCTGAGCAGTGTTCGCAACACCTGCGCTACCGTCGGTACGCCGGGCGTGAGTTGCAGGCACACGAGCTCAGCATTCGGGCCTTTCTTGGTCGCGGCGGGGTAGTTTCCGTCGGCGATGAGGATCTTCGAGTGGTGTCCGCCGCGCGCGACGATGCGGAGGATATCGGGATGGAGAAGCGTGGTCTTAAGCATGGCTATTGAACGCACCGGCGAAAGCTCTCGATGGTCTGCTGAGCGGCAGCCTGTGCATCTGGGAGGGGAAGGATTTCCGCGGAGAGATAGCCCTCGTAGCCGATCTCGCGCAGGGCGGCGACGATTGGCTCGATTCGGGTATGGCCGAGGCCGATGGCCTGCCGGTTGGAATCGGCGAAGTGAACGTGACCGATCCAGTCCTTACCCGCGCGGATCGCCTGCGCGAGGTCCGTTTCCTCGATGTTCATATGAAACAGATCGGCGAGGACTTTCACGCCCCGCGTCTTGAGCTTGCTGAGGAATTCCACCGTGGGCGCGACGCGGTTGAAAAGATTGGTCTCGTAGCGATTGAGGAATTCATAGAGCACGACCTGGCCATGCGACGCAGCGTGATCGCCCAAGTCCTCGAGTCCTTCGGCGAGCCAGGCGAGCGCTTGCTCACGACTGACGTCACCTTCCACTTTCCCTTGCATGGAGCCAATGATCGCCGGTGCCCCAAATCCCTCGGCCACATCGATGACGGCGCGGATGAAATCACGCGCCCGTTGGCGAACGGCGGCGTCCGGGCTGGTGAGTGACCAACCGTGAATGAGCCAGCCGGCTCCGGTGCCGATGGCGGCGACCTTCAGCGAATGACGATCGAGCAAACCCTGAAGGTCGGCCTCGTCGATGACATTCGCGGCCGGTGGAAAAATCTCCACGGCGTCGAAGCCGAGCTTCGCGGCGATTTCCATCCCATTCGCGAGACCATCGTGAAAGACAAACGGGCCTCGGCGGGCCTGCGGAGTGAGGGAGATGGTGATGGCGGAGTGCACGGGTGGAAGAGGGAGTTTCTGGTTTCGGGTTTCTCGTTTCTGGTTTTTCGGATCGAGAACCGGTCCCGCGGTGGAACCAGAAACTAGAAACGAGAAACCAGAAACCTTTTGGTCCTAGCCGACGAAGAGCGGCTTCAAGTGCCGGGCGTAGATGTTCTCAGTCACGTTGCGGCCTACCACTTCGGAATTGGCGTCGAGCAGGTCGAGGTAGCGGCGACCGGCCTTGGCGGCGAGCTTGAAGCCGACGTGCAGGAGCTGGCGCAGGCTGGAATTGAAGAGCGGATCGCTCGGAACATGGCGCAGCGCGCGGACGAATTGCTCGCTCGTCCAGCCGTTCACTGTTTCCGCGCTGGGCAGCTTGGTGCGGTCGATATCGATGACTGAAGCGTAGGGAGCGCAGAGTTCATCTACGTGGCCGATAGCCTGGGCGTACATTTCCTTGGCGAAGGCGAGCCCGTCGCCACCGGCTTCGGCGAGCCCGATGATTTCCTCCAGCCACGTGGTGCCGGCAGTCTTGAGATGCAGGCCGGCGCCGAACTGCGGCAGGGTGCGGCGGATGATGGGATAGAGCGAAAATTTGTCCGAGCCGCTGTGGACGGAGAGCTTGAGATTCGTGGGCAGGCCGTAGCGCGCGACCGCATGTCGGATGACCGCGAGGTCGTCGTGAAATTCCTTCTCGAACTGCACGAGATCGCCCACGTAATCCACGCCCTTGTTGAAGCGCCCGGTGAATTTTGGCGCGATGGTCTGCACCCGCACTTTTTCGTCGGCCAGCGCGGCGAGAATGACGAGCAGTTCCGGCGGTGTCTGCGGCGAGTCCGTCTCGTCCATCGAGACTTCGGCGATGATGTTGCTCTCACCTTTTACTGACGCGATATGGCGGTAGATCTTGCCGGCGTCGTGGACGGCGAGGAGGAATTTCGCGGCGATGTGCTCCACCTCCTCGCGAGTCGTCTGGAAAGGCTGGGCGATGCCGGCAATCTCGATCGTGCCGATCAATTCCGGGTGCCGGTTGATGAAGGCAGCGACCGCGCCGGGAGCCGGCGGCTGGGCGATGGAGTCGGCCACGTCGATCGTGAAGAAATCCGAGCAGGGGAGGAAACGACCGACGGTCTCGAGGCGGATGTGATCGGCATCCACATGCCAGCCTTTTTCCCAGCCGAGCGACTTTACCGCGGCCTGTGCGGCGTCGTGGACGCTCTGCGGCTCGGAGCCGACGAAGGTGTGCTCGCGATTCGATTTGTTCCAGACGGGCACGACGTCCACGCCATCCTTGGCGGCTTGTTGAAAGGCGCGCAATTGCGCTGCGGCTTGATGGGCGAAACGGTCGCCGACACCGATGGTGAATTTTTCGAGAGTGAGCATAGCGGGAAGAGGGGAGCGAGGGACGGAACCAGCGTAGGCGAGAGGGAGAGGCTTGGGAATGGCGGCGATTGACTAAGGAATGTCGAATCTTGACCTATTACGACTGAGTATTTTTAGTGGGTCCTGCCGGTCGGCCAGGATGCCTGCCCCGCTAAGCTCCCATTGAAAGCGCACATTCCCGAGAAGCGTCCCAGCTTCGTCTCCACCCAAGTGGAAGAGGCGCGCCGGTACTATCTTGACCTCCAGCCAAAGCCCGCGAAGGAGATCACTGTGGTCTGTGGTGGGGTGGAACGGGTGCGTCCCGACTACGTCATTCAACGTCGCACGTTTCCGTATTTCGCCGTGGAGTTTGTCGCAGAGGGAGAGGGCGCGCTGACGCTGGCGGGCAAGCAATACCGCCTGCGTCCGGGAGTGGCCTTCGCCTATGGACCGGCTGTGCCGCATACGATTCGCACCGAACCGGGGCGGCCGATGTTGAAATACTATGTCGATTTCGTGGGCCGCCGTGCGAAGGAATTACTTGAGCGCAGTCCGGTTCGGCTGGGGCGGTTCGCGCAAGTTTCCACGCCGGGGGAGATCCGCGAAATCTTCGAGGCCTTGCAGCGAAACAGTGCGGGCGAGTCGCCTTTCGGTCCTGCGTTGTGTGCGGCGCTCATCCCCGTGCTGTTGCTCAAGATTTCCGAGCGGGCGGTGTCCGCAGGGACTGCGGATCCGCGCGCCCTGGATACCTATCAACGGGCTCGGGCGCTGATGGATGAGCGTTTCCTCGAGTTCAAAACCCTCGACCAAGCCGCCTGCGCGGCCGGTGTGAACCTTTCCTATCTTTGCCGTCTCTTTCAGCGCTTCGATCACCAGACGCCATACCGGCACCTGCTGCACCTCAAGATGAACCGGGCTGCGCAGCTTTTGCTCGACCAGGGAATGCTGGTCAAAGAGGCCGCGGCGGAGCTGGGCTTCAGCGATCCATTCAATTTCTCGCGGGCGTTTCGCAGTGTCTTCGGGCTGTCGCCGGAGAAGTTTCTCGCTCGCACGCAACGGGTGTGAGCGCTGTAGCCGGATTCACTGAACCCGGTCCCATGCGGACTCAATGAGCCCCGCTACAGCGTCGCTCGGCCGCTATTGATCCTTTGCGCCTGCGACGGTGATCTTGGAGACCGAGCCGTTAGCCTCGAAATTTTTGTCGAAGGACAGTTCCGCCTTGGCCGGGGCGGCTTTGACATTGGGAACGGAGATGGTCGGCGCAGAGGAGTAGCCGTAGCCGCCGCTGACGATTTCATAACCGGTCACCACACCATCCCGGACGATCGCGTTGGCAGCGGCCTCCTTGGCCGGCCACATCTCGCCGTGGCTGCGCACGTAACGGTAGCGATTGGAGACGGTGTCGAGCCGGTCATTCGTGATGCCGTATTTGGCCAGCACGGACATGAGCGCGGCCTTATTGGCGCGAGCTTCATCGCCCGTTGGGCCGCCACTGTCCGGACCGGCGGGATGCACGCGGCTGAAGGCATCGCGGAACACCTCTGGCGCAACACCGAGGGCGCCGGCGACGAGGACAACCGGACGTCCATGATCGCGTGGATCGGTTTCATGCCCTCCGGTGAAGACCACGGGCACTTTCGTCACGCCGCCCGGGGCGGGATCCGCGGCGTAGGTAATGGGACCAACGAGGGTGAGAGCGGCACAGAACAGGGCGAAACGTTTCATGGGAGGTTGGGTCTTCGAGCGAGTGCGCGTTTGCTGAATAAACTCCGCCGCTGTGAACCTTCGTCTGTCATTTCAACGACGATCTTTTGAGATCGACATCGAGGCGGACAAGCCGGCCGTGCGCTTCAGCGCCGACGCAAGCGACGGCCCAGGAGACCGAGGCCGAGAAGTAGCAAGCCGCCCGCCGCGGGTTCGGGCACAGCCATGGGAGAAAAGCTCATGGCAGAAAAGCTGGCGCTGCTAGCGCTGCTGGCTACGCCGAAGGTGCCATCGTGATCGATCACGGCCCACACGGTGGAGTTTGCCGTATCCACGCCAAAGGTGCCGAGATTGAAATCGGTCGCCGGATCGTAGGCACCCGCCACCGCAGTGGAACTCGCCCCGCCATCGCTGTCGCCGACGGTGGCGTTTTTCCACTGACTGTCGGACGGATCGAACCATGCGAGGTAGAGCTTGGTCAGGTCGCCCAGAGCCGCGGCTGCCGTGGGATCGAAGGTGAGTTGCAGCACGATTTTATCGTCCACACCGGGCGCGGTGAAATCGTTGATGTGGATGGAGACGCGATCGCTGGCCAGGCTTTGAATTGCAGGCAGGAACAGGATGGAAGCGCCCTTGTTAGTCAGAGCCGCATCGAGGAACTTCACTGTCGTGCCAAGGCTGCCCGGGGCGGCATCCTGAATCGGAGGCAGCGAAGTCAGCGAAATATTGGAGGTGGGGCTGATGGTCAAAGTCCCCGCGGCCATGCTGATTTTGCCCGGCAGGATACCGGAAGCGGAAAGCGGGCCGGTGAGGATGGAGGTCGAGTTGAGGACGAGATTACCACCGAGAGTCGGATTGGGATTTCCGACGAGCACCCCGCCGAGCGATCCGTTGATGGTGATCGGATTAGTCGGTCCGTGCAGGATGACATTGTTGGGGTTGCCGATCGTGATCGTCCCGGCGCCGAGGTTCAGAGTGCCTCCGTTGGTGGCGATGGTGAGATTCGAGGAGGGCGAGAGGATCGAACCATTGCCGATCTTGAGCACGCCACCGGCGGTCACGGTGCCGCCATTGCCGAAGATGAGCAAGCCACCGGTGACGGTGGCGTTCGTTCCGCCCGTGAAGGACGTGTTATTCGAGAGGATGAGCGAGCCGGCGCCAAGCTTCACCAACCCGGTGGAGGTGAGATAGGAGTTGGACGCTGCATTGAGGATCACGCCCGCATTCACCGTGGTAGTGGCATTGGTCACCAAAGTGGCGCCCGAGTTGAAGGTGAGATTGGAGCTGCCGGTCACGGTGCCGTTGAACGAAACGGTCGAGCCCGCCGCGAGCGAAAGCGTCGAGCCGGTGGTCAGCGTGGTGTTCGGACTCAAGAGCAGAACCGGATCGCGACCCGTATAGACTGGGTTGAGTGAGATGGGCTCGATGCCTGTCCTGGTCAGCGTGCCGAGATTCACGAGCCCGGCGTAAGTGTTGTTATAAATGGCGAGTGTGTTGACGTTCGGGATGGTGCCGCCCGAATAAAAAGTGCTTCGGCCGTCTATACTGAGCAGTCCGCCGGTGTGACCTTGATAGATCGTGAGTGAGGGGCTGCTGGTGAAGGTGGCGCCGCCGGTTTGCGCGACCGCTTCAGCGGGCGACCAAACAGCTGACCATGCGACGAGGAAACCGATGGCAACGCTGGGGAGGATCTTCATCTCTTTCAGGGGGATAGGGCTGCAAGACAGTGGTGCGTAGTTTTACCCTCCGACTCAAGCTGAAAATTGGGGATTCGACGGGGCCACGACGGCGGTATGGTGGCTTGTTTAACAAGGTTGACGCTGTCGCTTTTGGCTCTGGAACCCACCGGTTCCGCCGCCTCCACAGGAATGTTACAATCCCAGCGTCGCCACCCGGAGGAGCAGTCAGCTAGGCACGGATGCGTTATGCACTTGCTCGCCGATCTCGCTGCCGGACCGACTTTCGCCACTTGGATTTTTCTCGGACTCGCCCTCGCCCTGGCGCTGGGGTTTGAATTCGTCAACGGGTTCCACGACACCGCCAATGCCGTGGCCACGGTCATCTACACCCAGTCGCTGAAGCCAAACGCCGCGGTCATTTGGTCGGGTATCTGCAATCTCGCGGGTGTGCTCCTATCCTCGGGATTGGTGGCATACAGTATCGTGAATCTGTTGCCGGTCGAACTGGTGCTGAATGTCGGTTCCGGGGCGGGCTTTGCCATGGTGTTTGCGCTCCTGATTTCAGCGATCATCTGGAACATGGGCACGTGGTACCTCGGCCTGCCGGCGTCGAGTTCGCACACGCTCATCGGTTCGATCCTCGGCGTGGGCATCGCGAATTCGCTGCTCACCGGCCATTCCTTCAGTGAAGGCGTGAATTGGGCCAAGGCGCAGGAAGTCGGTATCTCGCTGTTGCTTTCGCCGCTCTGCGGCTTTGTCTGGGCGGCGGTGCTCCTGCTCCTGCTGAAGCTGCTCGTGCGCAAGCCGGAGCTCTTCAGCGAGCCGGAGAAAGGCAAGGCGCCTCCGTGGTGGATTCGCGGCATTCTCATCGGCACCTGCACCGGCGTGAGCTTCTTTCACGGATCGAATGATGGGCAGAAAGGGATGGGCCTCATCGTGCTGATCCTCGTGGGCATTTTACCCGGCACCTACGCGTTGCACATGAGTCACTCGCCGGAAAGGATCCATGCGCTGATGGTCGAGGCCCAGGCCGCACGTGTCGTCTTCGAAAAGAAAGCAGGCGATGCGAAGATCGATCAGACGAAAGTCAGCGACGAATTGAGCGCGTATCTCAAGACGGGCGGCGCGCTGCGTCCGGAGACTTTCGCGGCACTGGCGACGGCCAGCCAGACCATCGAAACGCATGTGGCTCCGATCAAGACCTTTGCGGATCTGCCGGAAAGCGACCGTCGCAGCGTGCGCACGGATATGTATCTCGTCGGGAATGCGATTGCGAAGCTGCAGAAGGGCAAGAAAATCAGCGAAGCGGAAGGCGCTCCGGCGCTGGCGACTTTCCAAAAGGAACTCGATTCGGTGACCAAATACATTCCGGATTGGGTGAAGGTCGCGGTAGCGATCGCACTCGGACTCGGAACCACGATTGGTTGGAAGCGCATCGTCGTCACGGTGGGCGAGAAGATCGGCAAATCGCACCTCACTTATGCCCAGGGCGCGTGCGCGGAATTGGTCGCCATGATCACGATCGCCCTGGCCGATACCAAAGGCTGGCCGGTCAGCACGACCCACGTGCTTTCCTCCGGCGTCGCCGGCACGATGGCGGCCAATAAATCCGGCCTCCAGGCGCAGACCCTGCGCAACATCCTCCTCGCTTGGGTGCTGACCTTGCCGGTCTGCATTTTCCTCGGCTCGCTGCTCTTTGCTTTCGGCAACTACGTCGTGCTGAACGTGCTCGGCTTGAAGTAAGCCAAGTAGAGGGCTCCCGAGATTCCCTCAAGCCAGCCGCATTGCTTCCTCGGCCACTCTGGCGAGAGATTGGACCAGCTTCATCGCATGATCGAAGCGGGCGGCAGGCAGGAAGTAGCGATTGCCGCGAATCACGATCAAGCCCTGTTTCAGCGACACCCGGCAAGGTCCCGAGCTCGGCTGCAATCCATCGAAATGGGCACGCAACTCGGGAGTCAAAGCCGCGATGAGGAGTTGGGGGCGGTTCGTTTCCACAAACCAGATACGGTCGAATTCTGCGTCGCCGATCTCCACGTTGCGCGCTTCGCCCTCGGGCTCCAACTTTCGCCAGCGGCTTTTCGGGCGAAATAGGAACTCCAGTCCACCTGTCGCGGGCGACCGCAGTGTGATTTCCTGAAAGAAAGCGTCCTCCTCGCCTTCCGCCACCCGCTCTTCACGAATCTCCAGTGCCCATATGCCTTCGGATTTGCTCGCCAGGGTGCGCCAATTGCCGACGAATCGCGGTCTCGGCTCCATCACCTCGAAGCCGTGCTGTTCGGCTGCCAGTTTGAAATCGGCCTGGCGCTTTCTCAGCCGTCCAAAGATGGCGAGCCCGATGGCCGCGAAGACTGCGATTGCACCGCCGATGACCGGAGTGGGATCGCCATACGCCAGGAGAGCGGAAGCGGTAGGATTCCCCATGTCGAAAGTGCGGTGGAAAGTGTTTCGAGGCCGACTTTCTATTTACAGGCGCGCGACATACACGACACTGGCCGACTCAGCGTCGAGCACGGGGTTGGGAAACGAGACCACGTGGGCCTCGGCAGTGGCGAAGACGGCCTGGAGGGCATGGAGAAAATAATCGTTCGGAGGGTCATCGGACCACAAGGCGAAGACGCCACCGGGATGGAGATGAGCCGCGAGCGCGCGCAGGCCCGCCAGTGAATAGAAGGAGCCGTGGCGCGGGTGAAGGAGATTGTCCGGAGAATGGTCGATATCGAGCAGGACGGCGTGAAAACGGCGGCTGGGGGACAGGGGGTCGAAACCCTCGGGAGATGCGGCGAGGGCAAAAAAGTCGCCTTGCACGAGGCGGCAGCGGGAGTCGCCAGTGAGGGTAGGGCCGAGTGGAACGAGGCCGCGTTGGTGCCACTCAATGACCGGCGCGAGGAAATCGACGACGATCAGTTCGCGCACCGTGGGATGCTTGAGCGCCGCAACCGCCGTATAGCCGAGCCCGAGTCCACCGACCACGACATCCCACGAGCCAGGGTCGAGAGCCGCCAGGCCGAGGTCGGCCAAAGCCACCTCGACGACGTGAAAGAGACTCGACATGAGATAGGCGTCGCCCAGCTTCACCTCGAAAACCTCGAGATCGTCGAGCCCCCGCATCCGCCGGCGGCGCAGGGAGAGATCGCCGAGCGCGGTGGGGCGGAAGTCGAGTTCGGCAAAATCTTTGCTCATCGACCACAGTAAGCAGCAGGGCGGATTTACTGCTAAGCTTTTCGTGTCCGCACGCATTCACTCGCGCCCCGCCATGTCCGCCTCCCCGCCACCCTCTGAAAAGCAAACCGCCCTCGTGCAGATGCTCTTCGTCCAGCACACGGCGGCACTGCGCGGCTTTGTGCACGCGCTCATGCCGGATTTCGGGCGTGCGGATGATATCGTGCAGGAGACTTTTCTCACCGTTACCAAGAAGGCTGGCGACTTCGAGCCGGGGACGAATTTCCTCGGTTGGGCATGCACGATTGCGCGGTTCAAGGTGCTGGAACTGTCGCGTAAACAGCAGCGGTCCACGGCGCTTTCGCCGGATATCATCGAATCGCTCTGCGCCTGCGAGCCGGAGCCCGAGGCGAGTGATGAGCGCCTGCGCCACCTCGGCGAGTGCTTGAAGAAACTCGCGCCCCAAGCCCGGCAAGCCGTGGAAATGCGTTACCAGCAGGCCCACAAGCCGGCGGAAATCGCGCGGCGGCTCGGCTGGGGGGCGGAGTCCGTTTACGTGGCTTTATCGCGGGCGCGGACGATGCTCCGTGAATGTGTGGCCCGCAAGCTCGCCGAGGAGGCGGTGCGATAGATGGATACCGCGCGACTCGAGCGCCTGCTCGACCATTATCTCGACGAGGCGCTGTCGGACGACGAGAAGCTCGAGCTCGAGCAAATGCTTCGCGCCTTGCCGCAGGCGCGGCTGACCTTTTGGGAACATGCGCGCTTCCACTCGCTGCTCCGCGAATCCGGCGCCGAGGGGCGCGGACGAGAGCTGGCCACAGAGCCGCATCGGCGCTGGTGGGATCTCGTCGCGGCGCTCATCGCCGCCCTGCGCCTGCACACCGGCTGGGCGATGACCGCCGCAGCGGCTGTGGCAGCCATCGTGGTGGGATGGATTGCGTGGCAGCAGATCGAGGCGCATAGCGACCAGACGACTTCCGCTGTAGCCGTGCTCACGCAAGCGGTGGATGTGGAATGGGCGGGCGTCAGCGATGCGCAGACAGCCGGCGGGGCGCTCTCGCCTGGGTGGTTGCGGCTGAAGTCCGGCCTCGCACAGATTGAGTTCAACGACGGCGCGCGCGTCATTCTGGAGGGGCCGGCGGAGCTGGAAATCCGCTCGCGCGGAGAGGCTTTCTGTCGCTCGGGCCGTCTCAGTGCCCAAGTGCCGCCGACAGCCCATGGCTTCAAAATCTCGTCCACACGCATGACGGTCGTCGATGTGGGTACGGCGTTTGGGTTTGAAACGCGCGATGGAGCGGCAGCCGTGCATGTCTTCGAGGGCAAGGTGCAGCTCACCGATGCAGCCAGCGCGCCAAAGCACGAGTTGCTCGGCGGCCAGGCACTCACCGTGGACGCCGCGGGGACCTGGCGCGAATTGCCAGCGACGGCAGCACTTTTTCCCAATGCCGCGGCGCTCGAGCGCAGAGCCGCATCTTCCTGGCAGCGGCGCGCAGCGGAATGGAAACAGGCGTCCGGCGCGTTGCAGGACGATCCGACTCTCATTCTGCACTACACCTTCGAGGGCGATTCCAATTTCGACCGGCGCCTGCCGAATGTCGCCCACGGCGAGCCGCGCGCCGCGGATGGCGCGATCGTCGGTTGTCGCTGGGCCGAAGGCCGCTGGCCGGGCAAGGGCGCGCTGGAGTTCAAGGGCGCCGGCGACCTCGTGCGTATCGAGATTCCGGGCGTCTTCGATGCGCTCACCCTTGCGGCCTGGGTGCGGGTGGACAGCCTCGATCACACTTTCAATTCGCTCCTCATGGCCGATGCCTTCGATCGTGGGGCCATGCACTGGCAGATCACCAAGGCCGGCGCCGTGCGGCTGGGCCTGAGCGGGGCGGGCGATTTCGATACCGCAGTGATTTTCCAACCCGAACGTCTTGGCCAATGGGTGCACCTCGCGGTGGTGGTGGATCGCACGGCGCATCGCCTGGTGCATTTTGTGGATGGCCAGGAGGTGAGCGCCCGCGCACTCAAGCTCGAAGTGCCCTTAGGTTTTGGCCGCGCGGAGGTTGGTAACTGGAACTCCGACACCCATCGCGAGCGTGCGCCCATGCGCGGCTTCAGTGGGCGTATGGATGAAATGCTAGTTTTCCGCCGCGCGCTCAGTGCTGAGGAAGTACGCAACCTCGCCCGCAGCAGCGCCTCCCCATCCTCCTCTTCCAAATGAAACGTTCCCTCGCTTGTTCCCCCGTGCTCAGCGCCGCTTTGCTGGTCGCGTCGCTGCCTGCCGGGGCGGCCAGTTTCGACCCCGTGGTGAAGCCGAATACTTTTCCTGCAGCCAAGCCGATCGAGGCGCGCACAGCAGCCGAGACGCTCAAGGCCACCCAGTTGCCGCCGGGCTATCATCTCGAGCCCGTCCTCACCGAGCCGGAGATCAAGGAACCGGTGGCCATCGCCTTCGATGGCGACGGGCGCATGTTTGTGGCTGAGATG
>JBGGMZ010000066.1:0-8654 GCA_041287745.1 Chthoniobacter sp.
CTCCACACTGCCCGTGGTCGTGCCGTTTATATTCATGCACAACGCCCGCCTGGCCTTGCACTTCTCCAATGCGATCGCCATCGGGCTGCTCTTCGGCGCCGGTTCCATGCTCGCCGGCTACGCTGGCCTGCGCCGTATCCCTACCGGCTTGTCCATGGTCGCCATCGGTGCCGCGCTGGTCGCGTTGAGTATCGCTTTCGGCGGCTGAGGTAGTTTCGATTCAGGTCGTCGCCCGGATCTAGCGACAACCAAATCGAAGCGGCTCTAGAATTTGTGGGTGTAGTTACAAATCACGCGCAGGTCTCTCAGATCGTGAACGTCTCCTCCGTCCTGCTGGACTAGCGCGTAGCGCACACGAAGCGAGAAGCCCTTGAGGACTCCTTCGGGGGGCGACCACTGCAAATTCGCGTTATATTCGTTTTGCGCAAACTGTCCCGGATCGGAGGGCTTCGTGCCAAAGACCGCCAGGGCATAGACGCTAAGCCCGGTGCTCTTGGGGAAATCATAGCCGCCCCGGACAAGGAGAGCGCCTTCGCCAGCCCGGAAAAAGTCCTGAACCTGGACGCTGGTATAGCCCGGATAGCCGCCCCACGGACTTCGCAAATCAGTGCCGTCAGTGGTGTAAGTATAGGCCACGGTCAATAGCGCCTTCCAGAAAGGCACGTCTGCTTTGACGCCAAATTGCCGTCCCGAAAAATAGCCTCCTTGCAGTAGCTCCTCTCCCACGCTGCGTTGATCCACAAATTGGGCGGAAAGCTTCGGCTTCCAGTCCGCCGTAATCGGGAGCGTCAACTTAGTCTCGGCGTATGCGATATTGATGATGTCCTGGCTGTAATAATCGATCCCACCAATGGAGAAGTTACCTTTCTCGAAGAGGGCGCCCGCGGTGTAAACACCGCGGTTCACGCTGGCGCCTGCAGACCGCGACATCGATATGAATCGATCCGCATTCTTCTCCTTGATCCTGTCGAAATAGCCTGCCCCATACCTTAGAGTCGCGTCATTGGTGCTCGGGCTCGCCTGGACTTCCTTGGCGTCCACACTCGTCTTGCCCTCATTAGCAGCCGGGCTCGGCTTGTCCTCATTGGCGCCGAAGCTGATCTTGCCCTGTAACGCGACCGCCTCAAACGTATTGGGCGTCATGCGCGTGTCGTTGCCGTTGATAAAGGGGGTATCAAACTCCTTTCGCCCCACATAGACGTTCAGGTCCTTGATGATCCGAATATCCGCGTAAGCTTCGCCAAGTACGGTATACGGTATTTGGCCCGGCTTGAGGAGGCTGGTTCCATCCCTGTCCAGATCGCCGACCAGTTTCTGTGACGTGTAACCCGTCACCCCAAAAGCGATATGGTCGAGAAAGTAACCTGTTTTCAACCCGGCCCATCCGCCGACGGTGAACGCCTGCCTCACAGAACCATCGAATCGCTCCTGATCGAAGTAGAAGGTGCGAATGTTGAATCTGAACTCCGTATCCTCAAAGGCGCCACGGCGCTTTTCGATCCGCCATTCGCGCCACGTTTGAAATGAATCAGGAAGGGGCGTTCGGCCTTGCTCGGTAGAGGACGTGGCGGCTTCGTCGGAATCGCCCGGTGTGGTGACGGTCGATGGGGCGGCTGCAGTAGTATCAATCTGGCTTTGCTGCTGGCCGACCGCCGCATCCGCACTCCTCAACACCGCCAGCAAGACCAGGACCGAATAGGCATATCCGCGAGGGGAAGTTCGTATGGTCATAACACGTGTTCTGATTTTCAGGGTCAATGTTGCGATTGCGTCTGATCGAATCCAGGAGTAAGCCGGTAATGAGCGATGTTATCCATCCGCGTTCGATGAAATGCGGACGGGACTATTTTTTCCGGGTGGCCTCCCACTCGTCCACATAGGCCTGCGCTGCGGTGCGGAGGTATTGGCCGATCTTGGGGTAGGTATCCTCCGCAAGGTTGGCGAGCGAGACGCGGACGGACCAGTCTGGCCCGCCGAAACCGCCGCCGTGCATGAGCACCACGCCGGAATGTTCGGCCAACCGGAAGAGCACGTCGGTGCACTCGTAATTCTTCTTTAGGTACTTGGTGAACGCCTCTCCGTATTCCTTGGCGGCCCAGACCATGAGGTCCAGTTCCACGTAATATCCGGCGCGGGTGTCGTCTTCCGGCAACTCCAGGTCCAATCCCTCGAGCAGCGCATGGAACCGGCGGCGCACGATAAGCTGGCAAAGCGATTTGTAACTGTCTGACTTGTCCAGCAGGGCGAAGGTCGAAAATAGCGCCATCTGGATCTGCTGTGGCAGGGAAAGCCCGGCGGTGTGATTGAGCGCCACCATGCGGCTATCGGCCACCATGCGGTCGATGAACTTCACCTTTGCCGGTTCAAGCGTAATGGGGCCATAGCGGTGGTTTAGGGCGGCACGCGTTTTCGCGGGGAGCTTGGCGATCATCTTGTCGAAGATGTTGTTCTGGTGAACGGCCACCACGCCGAGGCGCCAGCCGGTGCACCCGAAGTGTTTCGAGTAGGAGTAAACGCCGATCGTGTTTTGCGGCAATTCCGCCATCGCCGAGCGAAAGCCGGGCACGAAAGTCCCATACACGTCGTCGGTGATGATGATGAGATCGGGACGCTTCTTCTTCACGATATTCACCAGTCGCTTCATCGAGCTGCCGCGCATGGCATAAGATGGTGGATTACTGGGGTTCACGAGGAAGAACGCCTTCACCCGCTTGTCAGCCAGCTTGTCGATTTCTGCATCCGCATATTGCCAGGTGTGGCCGCCGTCCTTCCGGCATTCGGGGCTGGCGTCCACATTGACCACCTTGAAAGCAAAGCGATCCATGTGCGCGATCTCGATGTAAGGAGTGAACGTCGGCACGGCCAGCGCGATGGTGTCGCCCCGATGCAGCAGGCCGTTCTGCATCAGCGTGTCGAAGATATAGCACATCGCCGCAGTGCCGCCTTCGACAGCGAAAATGTCGAACTTCCCGGCCGGCGGACGCTTGTTGCACATCTCCTGGTCCAGGTACTCATGCACGATCCGTTCGCAGCAGCGCAACATGCGGCCGGGCACGGGATACAGGTCACCGATGATGCCCTGGGCCAGCTCGTAGGCGAAGGCATCGGCATTGAACTTCAGCTTCTTGAGTCCGTAGTCCCAAGTCTCGCGGAGCAGCTTGATGCCCGGCGCACTGGGGTTGGATTTCAGGAATTCCTCGAACCGCTTGGCCAGGCCGGGACTCTTGGTGATCTGGTGACCCAGGTCGGGGATGCCGACGCCGCGACGGGATTCCTCGAGACCGAAGCGGAGGAGCGTCCCAAAGGCGTCACGCGGCGTCGTGCAGATCCAGTTCGGATTGCCACGGCCGGCGTTGAGGAATTGGGCGGTCTGGTCGCGTTCGGCGACCTCGGCCAGATTGATCAATTCATCTTTCAGCTCGAATGGGCTGAGCTTGAGCAGTTCCTTTTGATGAGCGCGGGGAGTAGAGGATGGCTTTGGCATGGGAGCGAGAGGTGGTTGGTTGACGTGTTATCAGGGACAGCGAACGGGAGAACGGGAGGGTCTGTTCATTTCGATCAAGACAGCAACATGATGAGCACCATGCCCCACATGGTGAGTAAGATGTTAGCCACGGCGTAGGTAACGGTGTAGCCCAGCGCGGGCACCTGGCTCTTGCCGAGATCGCAGACCAGGCCGAGCGACGCGGTCGTCGTCCGCGCGCCGGAGACGATGCCCAAGGTCAATGCATCGTGGAAGCGGAACACGTATTTGGCGATGAACAGTCCGAGAATGATCGGGAGCGTGGACCCGACAGCACCCCACAAAAACAAGCCGACTCCCTGGGTCTTGAGGCCGTTGACGAAGCCTGGGCCGGCAGAGATGCCGACGATGGCGATGAAGATATTGAGGCCGACTGAGTTCATGAACCACACGGTGGGAGACGGAATGCGACCGAAGGACGGCCGGACCGAGCGCAGCCAGCCACCCACGATGCCTGCGATGAGCGCGCCGCCGGAAGTGGACAGCGTCAGCGGCACCCCCTTCACGTTCAAGGCGAGCGAGCCAAGCAGCGCACCGAGCGCGATGCAGGCGCCGATGAAGGCGACGTCAGCAATATCGGTCGGCCGATCCGCGACACCCACCACTTTGGTAATGGCGTTGGTGTCTTGTGTGCGCCCGACAATGGTGAGGATGTCTCCGCGTTGGATCTGAGTGTTAGGCAGGATGGGAATCGCAGTGGCGGTTGCGCCCCGAGTAATCTTTCGCAGGAAGACTCCGCGGGCAGCGGGCATCTTGGCCAACTCGGCCAGCGTCTTGCCGTCCACTTCCTTGTTCGTCACCAGGACGTCGATGCCTTGCACGGGCACGTCCAACAACTCCGGGTCATCCACTTCTTCCGCCGTCGCTCCCAGCACCGTCACGAGCACTTCACGCGCGCCCACGACTGCCACGACATCGCCCTCTTGCAGGATGGTGTCGGCGGTCGCCTCCTCGATCACTCCATTTCGGCGGATGCGTTGGACGAAGAGACGCGCCTCGGGCACCATCGCCTCGGCCTCAGCGGTGCGGAGTCCCACGGCCTTCCCGTCCTTCTTCACGCGAAACGCGCGCAACACCCACCGATGCCAGGCCGAGCCGGCGCCACCCATTTCCTTGGTGCCACCTTGCTTTTCCTCGTAGTCCTTGCAGGCGGCAACGAGATCGATACGGAGCAGCTTGGGCCCGAGCAGCGCGATGACGAGCGCCGAGCCCATCGTGCCGAACATATAGCTCACGGCATAGGCGACCGGCATATTGCCGAGAAGGGCCTTGGCCTCATCTGCCGGCAAGCCCAGCCGATTGATAGCATCGGTAGCGAGGCCCATCGAAGCGGAGATAGTCTGCGACCCTGCATAGAGGCCGGCCGCATAGCCCAGGTCGTAATGGGCCACCTTGGCGATGCCCACGAGGACCACCAGGCTGAGCACGCACTGAACGGCGGAAAAGAGCGCCTGTGGCAGTCCATCCTTGGCAACGCCGCGGACAAACTGCGGCCCGACGGAGTAGCCTACCGCAAACAGAAACATCAGGAAGACGGTGGCCTTGAGAGGTTGCCCGATGGTGATCCCGATCTGCCCGATCAAGACACCGGCCAGGAGGGTGGCGGTGACCGATCCGAGGCCGATGCCCTTGTAGGTGAACTTGCCAAAGTAATACCCGAGACCGAGCGTGAGGAAGATCGCGATCTCCGGGTATTGGCGCAACGTTTCAAAAAACCAGGTAATCATATGTTACTCCTAGGGTGGCTCGATTGAGCAGGGTCTTTGGTTAGGTAAGCGTGAGTGCGGTAGAGAGAGGGCAAACCAAGGCAGGCCTACTTCTTTGCCTTCCGACCTAGCTTCTCCGGGCGGATGAGTTCCAACCCCGAGGCCGCGTGGTAGCCGTGAATCTCCTTCACATCGAGCTTGCGCATAAACTCGATGGTCTCGGCCGTGATGACCTGCCCCGGCACCATGATGGGGAAGCCGGGAGGATAAGGGATCACGAACTTGGCAGAGACGGCCTGGCCTCGTTTCACGAGATCATCGATCTCCTTGCTGTTGAGCTTCACGTGCGTGCAGTTCTCCGCGTCGTAGGCGAGGAAGAATGGCGTGCGCATGTCGCCTTCGTTGGTCTTGCTCCGCGGATTTTCGCGGAAGGCATCGTGGAAGCGGCTGAAGTTCGGCAGGTCGGGCACGTCGGTGATGAGGCTCTTCACGCGGGCATCGAAGGCCGCCTTTTCGTCGTAATCCTTGGCCAGCTTGCGATCCAACTCGCGCGAGATATCGGCCAGCACCTTGATGAGGTAGGCGATGTCACTGCGGGTGTTGTTGATGTTAGTCTGGAGCAGGACGCTGTTGCGAGAGGTCTTGTTGAGCTGGATGTCGAACTTGCTCGCGAGCAGCCCCTTGAACGCCGTGCCGTCGAAGCCGGCGGAGCCGCACAGAAGCGTGATGCGAGTCGGATCCAGGACAAACTCGTCGGTCGTCCAGGCATCGTAGACCGTCTTCCAGTTGACGCCCTCGGCATGGAAGTCCTCGAAACCACTGGCTCGATGTTCCGCGGGGATCATCTGGGCATTGGTCGCGATGCTGAAGTATTTCGAGATGAGCGGATGGCTGTTCACTTCGCGGCGAAGGATCAGCGAGAGCTCGATCGAGCGCCCGACCAGTTCGTATCCTTCCAGCTCTGCCTGGCGGCGTGCGACATCGAGAGAGGCGATGAGCTGTAGGTTGGGCGAGGTGCTGGTGTGGGAGAAGAATGCCTCCTTGAAGGACGCCTCCGTGCTCTCCCAGCAGTCATCGCTCACCATGATGTAGGAACCCTGGCGGAAGCAGGACAACGACTTGTGCGTGGAGGTCGTGGCATAGACGCGCAACTTGACCGCATCCGGATCGGGCAGGAGGCGCGTGGTGAGCAGCTTGCTGTCCTTGGGATCGATCTTGCCGTGCTTCTTCTTGAACTCGGCATATTCGGCGCGGTAGGCGTCGGTGGCGTATTTCTCGCGCAGCGCCTCGCAGGCTCCCATGGCCGAGCGCATGCGATGGAAGGGCGAGAACCGGTTGTAGGCGTACCAAGCCTCGTCCCAGAGGAAGACGATGTCCGGCTTGATGGCGAGCACCTCTTCCATGAAGCGCTGCACATCGTAAATGTGGCCGTCAAACGTGCAGTTCGTAAGCAGCAGCATCCGCACGCGGTGCAGTTTCCCCTCAGCCTTCAAGTCGAGCAGGGTCTTCTTGATCGTCTTGAGCGGCACCGCGCCATACATCGAATATTCCGTCAAGGGATAGGCTTCGACGTAGAGCGGCTGGCCTCCGCAGAAGACGAGGCCGTAGTGGTGGGACTTGTGGCAATTGCGATCGACCAGCACGATGTCGCCGGGACGCACGATGGCCTGCACGGCGATCTTGTTGGAGGTGGAGGTGCCGTTCGTCCCGAAGAACAGATGCTGGCAGCCAAAGGCGCGGGCGGCCTTTTCCTGGGCGGACTTGATGTTCCCTGTCGGCTCGAGCAGCGAGTCGAGGCCGCCAGTCGTGGCGGAGGATTCGGCCAGGAAGATATTGGCGCCGTAGAAGTGCCCGAAGTCGCGGATCCAGTGGGAGTTGAAGACTGACTTGCCCCGCGCCACGGGCAAGGCGTGGAAGGTGCCGATCGGACGGCGCGCGTAGCTTTTCAGGTTGTTGAAATACGGCGTGTCGTAGCGCTGGTTCACGCCCTCGAGCAGGCCGAGATGAATCTCCATCAAGTCCTCGATCCCGTAGAAAATGCGCCGGATGTTCGCAGCGTCCAGATGGCTCGCCACTTTTTCCACCGCGCTGTCCGCGATGAGATAGACATCCAGCTCAGGGCGGATTTTCCCGATGGCCTTGGCCAGCGCCACACCGTAGTCCTGCGGCTCCAGCGTGCCTGGCTCCACGGATAGATGTTGCTCCAAATAGATGCGCAGGTTGGGCGCGTCGAACTGGCAACGGAAACGGAAATTGTCCCGGATGACCACCGCCTGCACATCTGTGTTCAAGAGTGCGCCGAGGACACCTTCTTCGAAACTCGATACCGTGACGGCTTCGTAAACGAAGGGGTCTTCCGGACGGCGGAGCTGGCGCAGTTCTGCACGCCCCTGGCGGATCTGATCCGGGGTGGGATCGTCGTTGATCATCAGGACTTCGAAGTAGGGCTTGGTCAGATCGCCCGTGTCGAAATAGTCCTTCATCAGCCGGTCATTGCCTTCCGATTCGCCTTCGTCGCCCAGCTTCCAGGCGTTCGCCGAGCGGCGATAGGAGCCAGTGATGATCGCCTTGGCAATGCGGGCGGCGGTGCGGGAGAAGCCGGAGAAATCACTCCGGCCAAGCGAATCCTTCAAGGAGCTGAACAGAGTTTCTCCCGGGTAGGCGTGGAAATTCTCGAAGATGCCAAGCGGCGCGAGCAAGGCTTCGACCTTCGCCAGGGTTTCCTTGGTGGAAGTGCCGGAAGAAGACTGGGCAACAAGGGCCTGGCCGGCGTGAGCTAGATCCTGCCAGCGGTCGCAGCGGGCCTCGCCGGCGCTGAACATGCCGATGGTGTAGCGGGACGGTGATTTGGAAGGCTTGGGCGATGATGCGGACGTGGTCATGATTCAGATTGGGTGGCTAACTGAGAAAATGGGCCGATCCTTCCCGGCATCCCGAAGTCGCCGGTGGTTTCGCAGATGCGTTAACTAAGTGTTTACTTGCAAGGGAGGCATCTGCAGCTGCCGCGAAGTTGGCAGTACCCGCTCCTCTCGCCTATCGGACCAAAGTCCTACGCAGTCACCGCGCCGGCCGGGAGATGGAAAAGCTCGCGCCACCACGGCACCATTTATAGGCGTGACTACCCCGGCTGAGGCCGTGTTTCCGGATTTCTGGCGATGAGACAAGTGGCGTGGAGCTTGCCGTAGCACGTAGAGCCGTGTCCGGGAAATCGCGATCGATCCGCTTCTGCGGCACTCCCGCCGCAGAATTTTTGGCCGTGGCCAAGGCGCTTCCAGCTTATCCTAAGATGCTATCGGGAATGAACTTGCGGATGAGCTCCTGGCTCATCCCAACGGTTTTCACCAACTCTTCAGCTCCTCTTACCGTAATTGGTCAACACGACCACCTAGTGCAGCGCGCTGCCGGGCTGGATGGTCGTGATCGGC
>JBGGMZ010000067.1:0-4068 GCA_041287745.1 Chthoniobacter sp.
GGGTGTGGTGGGTCCCCGGCGCTTTGGGATCACCGATGGAGTAGACCATGCTCACGCCGTCCAGCGCATCCTGCTCGAAGCCATTGACCACGAGCGGCGGCGTGATCTTGAGCAACTCGTAGATCGTGGGAGCCACGTCCACCACGTGATGAAATTGCGAGCGCGGAATGGTGTCGTGCTGGATCCCCTTGGGCCAGGAGATCGCCATCGGCTGGCGGGTGCCGCCGAAATAGGCGCCCTGCAGTTTCGTCCCCTTGTACGGCGTGCTGCCGGCCCACGCCCAGCCGGCGTGATACATATTGTCGGTCTTCGGGCCGCCCAGCACGTCCATGCCACCGAGGTCGGCCAGCGCCGCGAGGTGCTGCGAGATCTTGGTCGGGATGCCATTCTGCGCGAGCTGCTCGCTGATGGTGCCATAGAGCCCCTCGGAGGAAGAGCCGTTGTCGCCCCAGATGTAAAAGATGAGCGTGTTCTCCAGCTTCCCCTCTTGCTCGATTTCATCGATCACCCGGCCGGCGTTGTGATCTGCATGCTCAGCAAAGCCGGCGAAGATTTCCATGAGCCGGCGCTGGAAAGGTTTCTCTTCCTCGGGAATCGAGTCCCACGAAGCCATCGAAGCTGCGCGTGGCGTGAGCTGCGTGTTTTGCGGGATCCAGCCGAGTTGCTTCTCGCGGGCAAATGCGCGCTCGCGATACTTGTCCCAGCCGTCGTCGAACTTCCCTTTGTATTTGTCCGCCCATTCCTTGGGGACCTGGTGCGGACCGTGGGCTGCGCCCGGCGCCCAATACATGAAGAAGGGCTTGTCCGGCGCATAAGCTTTCTGCTCGCGCAACCAATGGATGGCGTCATCAGCGATATCCTCGGAGAGATGATAGTAGCCATGCCCGCCGGAGGTGTGCGGATGCTCCACGTAGGAGGTATTGCGCACCAAGGTGGGCTCCCACTGGGATGCCTCGCCCGCGAGGAAGCCATAAAAATACTCGAAGCCGTAACCGGTCGGCCAATAGTCAAAGGGCCCCTTGCTGGTGATCTGCTCCTCGGGCGTGTTATGCCACTTCCCCCAGGCGCCGGTGTTGTAGCCGTAGTCCTTCAGCACTTCGGCGATGGTTGCCGACGATTTCGGAATGATCCCGCTGAAGCCGTCGAAGTCATTCGCGAGCGCCGCGATCTGGCCATTGCCCACGCGGGTGTGATTGCGGCCAGTCAGCAACGACGCGCGGGTCGGCGAACACATGGCCGTGGAATGAAACCGGTTGTAGGAGATTCCCGCCTTCGCCACGCGATCCAGCGTCGGCGTGTGGATCTCGCCGCCGTAGGTCGAGGGTGTTCCCGGCCCCAGATCATCCATCAAAATGATGAGGATATTTGGCGCACCTGCAGGCAGATGCCTCGGCTCCACGCGTTTGTTGTAGATCGAGGTCTCGATGGTGACGCCGGCTTGGGAGCGGGAGGGAGTGGCCGGAAAGGGCAGGATCTGCTGCGCAAGGGCTGCTGCCCCGGACAGCGTCACCCATGCAAGGCCAAGGATGGACGGTAAAGCGTGTGCTTTCATAGCGAATCTCCAGTGATGCGGTTTTCTCGATGACTGACTACTGACCCTGGATGTGGAGTTTAGCAGGGCATCCATGGCTTGGTCGATGGTGAAACCGGCCGGCTTCGAACGGGTTGGAAACACACTAAATCCCGTCAATGTCCATCTTCTGGCAGCATCGACAGCGCACCTGAGTGGTGCGAGGAGGGTTCAGTGAAAGGCACAAAGCTAATAAAGCTCGCTATTCCTGCGGAATGGCCGACTGTGCCTATCTGCTCATGGGCACTTATTGCATGCAGCCCGCGCGGTGCATTTTCCTGAGTCGGCAGGGTAAGAAAACACCTCTATGCAATCTCATCTCCTCGAGCAGGCCCTGGCTGTCGTCAAACACGAAGGTTACCTCGTCAACATGATCTCCCGCAGAGTGCGGCAACTGGTCAACGGTCAACGCCCCATGGTGCTGGTCGAATTGCGCATGGGATTGGCAGATATCGCCCTCACGGAAGTCATCGAGGGTAAGCTCTCCTACGAGCAAACCGACAAATTCATCCCGGAGCCGATTCTCGCACCTCGCCGGGATAGCCAGACGGACGGATTTCGTAGCGATCGATAGCGCGCCGCAGGCGGATAACTTGCACGCCAGGACCTCGTCGTTGCGTGTGAAGCATCCTTAAACTCGGCAGCCGGGTCGATCACGCGCGTCCGCGCACTGCCTTTTGCCACTCCCTGATACACCGTTCAGGGGTGAAAAGGATTACGAATTGACCCCGTGGCTCGGACGGACGAAGGTTATCCCGTTTTTCGTTCAGGACTTACCGGCAATACGGTCGAGAGCAAGTCGCTGCCACCACGAGGCGTTCGAGACCCGCATTGCTCTCGCCCCCTATGTTTACTCTGCACGAAGTCGCCCAGTTTATTGGCTGTGAACTCCCCAATGGAGCAGATCCAGCGATGCGCTTGTTTGGCGCGACTTCCCTCGACCAGGCAGTGCCGGGACAGATCGCGTTTTACGACGACCCTCGCTATCTGCAGGCTCTGCGTGCGACCAAGGCGGATGTCGTGCTGGTGCCGTCCGCTTTCGATGAAGCGCTGCCCGGAGTCGTCCTGCGAGTGGCAAATCCTATCATGGCGTTCGAGACGCTTTACGAGCGATTCACGCCCACGGCACCATTTCCTACGGGAGAAATCCATCCCGCGGCCGTCGTGGATCCCAGTGCGGAAGTTGACCCGACTGCACTCATCGAGGCGGGTGCCGTCATCGAGGCGGGAGTCAAGATCGGCCCGCGCACGCGAGTGGAAGCTAATGCGTTCATCGGCCGCAACAGCCAGCTCGGCGAGGGGTGCCATGTGCAGGCCAATGCTGTACTGCGGGAATCCACGCTCATGGGAGCGCGAGTCATCATCCATAGCAATGCGGTGATTGGCGGGGATGGTTTTGGATTTTACTTCAACGATGGCGCTCATCACCGGCTCCCTCACCGCGGCTATGTGCAATTGGACGACGATGTCGAGGTGGGTTCATGCACGACAATCGATCGCGGTCGATTTGGCCGGACTTGGATTCAAGCCGGAACGAAGATCGATAACCTCGTGCAAATAGCCCATAACGTCATCATCGGGAAGCATTGCCTGATCATTTCGCAGACGGGAATTTCCGGCAGTGCCCGGTTAGGGAAATACGTGACCCTTGCTGGCCAGGTGGGCGTGGTGGGTCATGTCGAAGTTGGCGACCAAGTGGTGGTCGCTGCGAAAGGCGGAGTGAGCAAGGACGCGCCTGCCGGCAGTCAGCTCATGGGAATGTACGGCATCCCGGCGAAGGATGCGCGGGAATTAGTAGCGCACTATCGCCGGCTGCCGAAAACCGCGGTCAAGATCAAGAATCTCGAGGCCGAGTTGCGGGAGTTAAAAGCCGCCGTGAGCGAGCTGTTAGCCAAAGCGTAATCCACGCGAGCCATTGTCGCCGGCTCGATTAAAGCGTCCTCGACGAAAAACGGGGCGTCTTGGTTGCCAGCGGGGAAGAACCCCTCTCCTCTTCCAGAGCCAGGCCGGGCGCCGCCGTTTCCGCAACTTCGAGGAGGGTGCGACAGTGTTTGGCCGCAATCTGGTCAATCAACGGCTGTAGCTTTGCTGAGTTACCTCGATAGGTCTTCCCGGCCCGATCCACGCTCCCGGCCTGCACCAGCGATTGCAGCTTTTCATAAAGCCGCAGCCGCAACATTTCCTCGCCACCGTGAGCGGCACTGCGAGCCCGCAGATTGCCGTAAACAAGAGTGAAGAGAGGCTTGAATTCGTAAATCGCACTACTCCCGGAAAAAACCGCCACCAGCTCTTCTGTCAATGTATCTGGCCCGCTCTTCCGCAAAAACAAACGTTTCTTCATGGTCACCTATCGCAGCGATCCGACCAATGTCCACCGTTGGTTGCGCAAACTACGTGGCCTCAGTCGCTTTTGAACCGCTGCAACATGGGATGCGGAACAGTACGAACGTCAGGTCCTTCGGTTGCAAAATCGAAGACCGTCTCGTGCACGCCACTCT
>JBGGMZ010000068.1:0-3343 GCA_041287745.1 Chthoniobacter sp.
CCAAACTGCGGCCCAAATGCGCCGATCCTATCGGTCGTGATCGTGACCTATCGCTCGGCTAACGATATCGGCGGCTGCCTGCGTTCGCTTCCGAGAGAATTGCTCGGGCGTACGGTGGAAGTCATCGTGGTAGACAATGCCTCGCCCGACGAAACAGAAAATATAGTACGCACTGGTTTCCCTTGGGTGCGCTTTATCGCCGCGGGCGCCAACCTCGGATTTAGCCGGGCCAACAATCGCGGAACAGTAGAAGCCAGCGGCGAGCACATCCTCTTCTTGAATCCGGACACCATCGTCAACGAGGCGGCCCTGATCGCGGGCCTCGATCGGCTGCGCCAGGAGCCCGAGATCGGCATCTACTCCACTAAGCTGGTGCTGGCCGATGGCTCGATGGATCTGGCCTGCCGGCGCTCGATCCCCACGGTTTGGGATGGGTTCGCGCGTGCCACCGGACTGGCGCGTTGTTTCCCGCGCGTGCGCATGCTCGCCGGATACAACCTTACCTATCTCCCGGAGGATGGCAGCTACGAGGTGGGTGCGGTGAATGGCGCATTCATGCTGCTGCCGCGGCGGCATCTCGCACGCATCGGCCCCTTCGACGAACGCTTCTTCATGTATGGCGACGACCTCGATCTGTGCCTGCGCTGTACCCGCGCCGGACTGCGCGTGGTCTATGATGGTGCCTACTCCATTACGCACCTCAAGGGGCAAAGCTCGGCCAAGGAATATCGCACGATGTCACGCGAGCTCTTCCGCGGAACGAAGCAGTTTTACCTCAAGCACTTCAACCCCGACCGCTCACGCTGGCGCAAGTGGCAGTTCGATGCGCTCTTCGGTTGCTGGGAAATGGCGACCCGGCTGCTCGGTCAATTACGCGGGCACAAGCTGGCGCGGCCGATGTAGCAACGCGCGCGGTGATCTCAGCACGCATGCTCGCGCTTGAAGAACGTGAGGAGCATGATCTGGATGTCCAGCACCGGGCTCCAGTTCTCGAGATACCACAGGTCGCACTTGATACGCTCTGTGAGATCGGTATCCCCGCGCAATCCATTCACCTGAGCCCATCCGGTAATGCCGGGCTTGGCAGCGTGCCGGGCGTTGTAGTGCGGGATCTCGTGCTTGAAGTTGCGGATGAGTTCCGGCCGCTCAGGACGCGGGCCCACCAGGCTCATCTCGCCTTTCAGCACGTTCCAAAATTGAGGCACTTCATCGATGTTCAATCGGCGCATCAGCGCGCCGATACGCAGCCGGCGCGGATCGTTCTTCGTCGTCCAGCCGACTTTGCCCGGTGTCTCCGCATCGAGGCGCATGCTGCGAATCTTGATGATATCGAACTCCACACCGCTTTGGCCGAGCCGACGCTGCCGATAGAAAATAGGTCCCGGAGATTCGAAGTAAACGATTGCACCGAAGATCGCGATGATCGGGGCGGAAAGCAGCAGGCCGACGATGGCACCGAGCACATCGACTCCACGCTTCAGGAGCAGGTTGGTGAATTGATCGAGCGGCAGCCGGGAAACACCGAGGATCGGTACTCCGGCGACCGTCTCCAGATGCAGGCCGGACACGAGAATCTGGAAGTAGGAAGGGATCACCTTGAATTGCACGAGCTCGCGCTCGCAAGTATTTGCCAGGGCAATGATATCTCCGCGAACGCCATGGACGTCTGCGAGGATCACCATGTCGATCGCCTGCTCGTGGATCACTTCCAGTAAATTTTTGTAATCCCCGAGGATCGAACACTGCGGAGGCCGCTGGAAACGCGAGCGCATCGAGCCCAGGCAACCCACAAGCTCGTAGGCCGTCACAGGATCCTCCGCAAAGTTTTGCGTAAGAGCTTCGGCCTCCTGGTTCCAGCCGACGACCATCACTCGCTGGCGGAGATGAATCGCCACCGCCGAACGCGCGAGATAGCGGTGGAAGAGCCACCGCCAGGCGAGCACCGTCGCCGGGGTAAGAAAGCTCGCGATGAAGACGAACATTCGCGAGATCGGCGGCTCGAAACGGAACACGAGGGCGACGGAAATGTATCCCACAGCCCACAGGATCGAGGCCTTGAGGATCTGCAGCGAGACCGAGCGGAAGCGCAGCAGAGAGTTCCGCTCATAAATGCCGAAACTCGTGAGAGCGAGAATAAGCGCAATGGCGCCAAAGGCGATGTGCCCGGAATATTCCGCAAGACTGCGCGGCTCACGAATCCCTACTTCACTGAGCGCGGTCTGGAAGCGAAACCAGAAACTGAAAACCAGCGCGTAAACAATAATCAACGAGTCGCAGATGAGACTCGCGATGACGAGGCGGTCGGGCAACGTCTTGTCCCGCAAGCGCAACGGATGCGCAGAGGAGAGACGTTCCACCGGACGATCGAATGGATCGCCGAATAACACAGCCCCGCCGGTTGCCCGGGATAATCCCTTAATACAGCTTTCTTTTTTTGGACTGAACATAATGGCCCTGCGATCCCTTGCGCCGCGGCAAGCCGCAGCGCGTTTCGCGTTCAGAAGTGCACAAAAATAAGGGGGACTACTGAGGAGTCAACGCGTTTCCCTCTGCGCGGGCGGAAAAGATTTCCTCACCGCGTGAGGCGCGTCCATCTCGCGCGCAACTTGCGTGCGATCTCCGTAAACACTCCGCCGCGACGCCTCCATGCCCGCTTGCGCAGTTGATTCGCCGTCTGCTTTTCCACGTTCCATGGAAACTCCGGAGAGAGTTTCGGATTTCCCTCCATCGGCAACTCAAAGCCTTGAATGTAAGCCCGCCGCGGAATGGAGGAACGATTTGGTCCCGCGTGGTGCAATGTGCGGCAATGATGGATTGTGCAACCGCCGGGAGGCAGCGGACACGCCACCGCATCCGCCGGATCAAATCCGCTCACACACTCCAGCGCATGCACACGCGGATCTCCGCCCGGCGACGCATGCGGAAGCACCACGCCGCGATTTGTTCCCGGGATAAACTCCAGGCAACCATTCTCTTCCGTGGCCACCTGCAGCGGCATCCAGATGCTGATCTCCCGGTAGCCCGGTGGATGATCGCGGCGGAATGCTTCATCCTGGTGCCATGGCGTTGGCGCGCCGATCCCCGCGGGCTTCAGAATCGCGTGCTCGAAACTCCAGAACGCCTCGGGGCCGAGCAATTGCCGGGCGACGGCGAGTGCGTTGCTGCGAAAAATGGTGTCTTTCAACTCGGGCGCGAAAAAGACCGGATTGATGATTTGCGGTGAGGCCTGCGGCTTGCCCTCTTCATCGAGCCCCACCATGTCAAACTGAGCCCCCTGCTCGCGTCCTACCTTCTCGGCGAAAAGACGATCGTAGACTTCGCGTAAAAAATCCACCTCCTCCGG
>JBGGMZ010000069.1:0-3336 GCA_041287745.1 Chthoniobacter sp.
TGGCCCTCACCACCTTTTGGCGGACTCCCTTTCGCCGGAGGAAGGTGCTCTACTTTTTCCAGGAGAGCTTTGGTGGGCGACTATCGGGGTGATCATGCGCTGTTTCCCCGGGGTTCTTCCGGCCAGCTACTGTCGCGACTTGGGAGATGCACCCGCTTTGGCGCTGGAGAAGGTGTTCGACGCCCCGCTTGCCCACCTGGACAGCCTGCTCGTGCGTTCGCGCAGCTTGATTTTGATCGATTGGAACATGAATCGGGAAATCCGCTCGGTGATCGAGCAAGCCCTTGGTCATACCTAAACTATGGCTCCTACTGATCCGAATCCGCAGGCCGGTTTTGCGCTGTTGAGCGAACTGGCAGACAGCGAAATCGCCTGGTTGCGCGAAAACGGCGAGGTGCGCAGCTGCGAGCCCGGTGCTTTGCTCGTTCGGGAAGGCACTCGTATCGAGACGCTTTACGTGGTCTTGAGCGGCGTCCTCAGTATTACGATTGGCGGCGCTGAAGGGCGCGAGATCGCCAAGCTTGGACCTGGCCAGATCATCGGCGAAATGTCTTTTTTGGAAGACCGTCCGGCCTCTGCTTCGGTTCGCTCGCTGGAGGGCTCCGAAGTCCTTGCTCTGCCGAGGGCTGTCATGGAGGAAAAGCTCCGGCAGGATCCCGCGTTTTCGTCCCATTTGTACCGAGGCTTGGCGATCGTCACCTCGCGACGCCTGCGTGATGTGGTCGGCAAGCTGGAGCGCTGGCTGGGAGAGCAACCTGTCGCCGAGGAAGAGACGCTGGCTCGCTGGAGTGCAATCGCCCGCCAGACTCAGGAATTCAAAGCGCGGATTGTCGCCGCAGGAAAATCATCAGCCGAGACGGACGGCGCCGAAATGGCGATATCGCTCCGCGCCTTTGCGGCGGCGATGGATGGTGCAATCGGCCCCACTTCTCCGGAAACCATTGACGCCCGGGAGGAGCTGGGCGCTCGCATCCAGCGCGAACTTCTCTCCTATTTCCTCAAAGCGAGCACGCCTGCTCGGATCTACGATAAACCTCGAGGTTACCCGGCGGATTTTCGGGCCATGGAGATGATTTACGCCAATCAGCCGGCTGGCCAGGCGCCTGTGGGGCATCTCGTCGACGAGGCCTTTCTGTCATTGCCCTCGATAGCCGCGCGCCGGTCGGGGCGAGCGCTTCTGCAGGAGCAGTTACGCCGGACGGTGGACGAGGCCGCTCAGAAACCCGTAAGGATCACCTCGGTGGGATCGGCTCCAGGTGCTGAGTTGCGGGGGCTGGCGGCTGCGAGACCGGCCGATGTCGAAGCGACCTTCGTGGAATTCGATGAAGAAGCGCTCGCTTGGATGCGTGCTCACCACGTGGGAGCGCGGGTCCGCCTCGAACAGGAAAGCCTTGTCAATCTGGCTCTCGCGAGCCGGAAGATCGACCTGGAGGGCCAGGATTTCGTCTACTCCATGCTGATTTCGTCTTTCTCCGATCGCTCCGCCATCGGCTTGCTTAATTACCTTCACGGGCTACTGCGTCCGGGTGGTTGGGCGTGGGTGGGTGGGCTGCATCCGTCGAATCCCGACAAGACATTTTTGGCGCACATCCTTGGCTGGAGTATTGCGCATCGTGATGAAGACGCTATTAAGTCGCTGTTTGAACGTTCTGCCTTCGGCCGCGCTTGTGAAAATATCGTGACAGAAGAGCAGGGCATTTTCTATCTCGCTGGATGTCAGAAAACCTGAATTTGCGGTTAAACAAGATTGCCGGTGCGCATCTTCGTCGGCGGATAGCAGTCCAATTGCTGTTAGTTCCGATCCCCCAAACATTATGAGCAACGAATCCGATCAACCCGCGCGTACTCTCACGTTCCCGGAACTGGCGGAAGCGCGGCGCGCCACAGAAATCGTTTCGAAATATCTCCAGGGCCAGCTCGTCAGTTACCTGGAAACTTTGCGTCCGCTCTTCGAGCCGGAACGACTTCTCGGCAAGCATGCCGGTGGCAAGAATGTGGCGGCGTCTGGCGACAAAGCTTTCGCGCAGATTCAGCAATCTCACCAGGCACTCGCTGGAAAACCATTCGATCTTCCTCGCGAGTTCGAACCAAGCTGGCTCACGCACATCGATAGCACGCTCGAGCTTTATCGATGGGAGTACGTCTACGAGGCGAGTTCAGGGGGACAGCCGAAGCCCATCAATATGACGCATCCCGCGCGATGGGTGCTCGGTTATAAATCGGGAGCGACGCTCTCGCAGATCGCCCGTGGCTTGGTCTCTCGCAGCGAACGCCAGCCGGAATTGCTCAATCGGTTCGTGGTCAACGCTCTCGTCCTGAATGGATTGGTCACCCGCAACACCGGCTTGACGACGCTACTGGGCGCTTTGCGTTTCGACGTGCGGGTGGAAGAGCTTCCGGGATTTGGCAAACTGCCGCTCGTGACCATTACCGCGCAGCTTCCTACGTTCCGCCCGGCCGACGATCTCATCCTCACCGCCGTCAGTTTCTCCGGTGTGGCGGCTTTCATCGAATTGATCGGCCTCGACACGATCCGCAGCTTGGAAGACCCGCTCAAAAAACACATCGAGACGCTACTGGCTCAACCCGCGTGAGCACTTCTGGCGCTTTGAATTAGCTGAGGAAACAGCTGCTTCAGCCCCGCTTCTAAAGGTCCACGGAGGCGGGCATGTCCATTCCTGCAAAAGTGGTCTGTCCAAAAGGGCCGACGGTCAAAGTCGGCCCCGTGAATGACCAATCAATTGCGGCGGTTTGGCTTTCGATGGCGGCCGTCGTTGGCACGCCGAGCGTTCTGGCGAATGCATGGAGCAGCGCGTATCCCGGAGCTTGGGAGAGGCCCAGTTCTTCCGGTTCCCACCCATTAAAAGGCATGCCGAAGCGCTGTCCAACGGCCGCGCCCCCGAGGTAACGTTCGGTCCGCCGCGGGCCCACCGCCACATTACACCCGAGCAATAGGCATCTGCCGCTGGCGCCGGTCCGCATATGAGGGGCGAGGGGAGCCAATTGGGCGGCATTGCGGGGATGAATGCCCCAGCCAAGAAGTAATTCGTCGCCGCTGCTGTAAGCCAGGATCCTGAGCTCGGAAATGAGGAAGGACTCAGGCTCGTTTTGCCGGGAATGCCGGACGCTTTGCTTGCGTCCTTGAGGGGGAATGATGGCATCCAGAACCTGCCCCACCACCTCTGAAACCGACAGAAAAGGATTGATCAGGAGACCGAGATCTCCCGGAGGGACGCTTTGCACCGCCAGCTGGGAATTGGCGTGCCGCTGATCGACCAGGTAGACGCGAGGCATAAATCAGGCGCGAGGCTGGAACGGATTAAATCGGGACTTCCG
>JBGGMZ010000070.1:0-12881 GCA_041287745.1 Chthoniobacter sp.
TAAAGCTCCGCCAGGCGCAGTCACGCCCTAAAAAAGCAGCCTCCAGAGCCATCGCTCCCATCCCAATAGCGTCCCCCAATAGCGCCCATAGCTTCCCTTCATTAGTCCCCCCTAACCACCCTCCAAGTCCGACAGCAACGCTCTGCCGCCGTGTGGGAAGACGCTCGCAGATGGAACCACGGCCTTTTCTTGCGCGCGTGGCTTTTGCAATCGCGCGAGATGCTCTACCTATTCCCCATGCCAACGAATTGGGACGAACAGTACGAGAAGAAGGATACGCCTTGGGAGAAAGGTGGGCCGAGCCCGGGGCTGGTGGATTTCCTGGCCGTCGAGCCGGTGCGCGGGCGCGTGCTCGTGCCGGGTTGTGGCTACGGCCACGACGTGCGCGCCCTCGCGGCGACGGCGGAAGAAGTGGTCGGCCTCGATATCGCAGCACTCGCAGTGGAAGGCGCGGCTCGTTTCCCCAAGATCGGTCACGAGCGCTACACCGTCGGAAACTTCTTCGACTTGGCCCCGGAAATGCGCGGCGCTTTCGACGTCGTCTTCGAGCACACCTGTTTCTGTGCGATCGATCCCTCACTGCGGCCCACCTACGTCGCGGGCGTCGTTTCCGCTTTGAAACCCGGCGGGCAATACCTCGCCGTGTTCTATCTCGACCCGGGCAACAACTCGCCCGACGAAGGCCCGCCCTTCGAAGTCTCCCTCGCCGAGCTCGATCGCCTCTTCCTCCCCCATTTCACCCTCGTCCGCGAGTGGCTGCCCCAGCACGCCTATCCCGGCCGCGAAGGCCGCGAGTGGATGCGACTGATGACGCTGAAGAGCGCGTAAAGGCGAACGAAGTCGCTAGCGTTTTGGAGTGCGGCGGTGCTCCGCCGCTTTTCGAGGTCCGACACCCAAAGCGGTGCAGCAGCACCGCACTCCAAAACGCTGTCGCGCGAGGCGTTGCCCAGCAAGCCAACCAGCTATTCCCCCAGCTACTCCGAGCGTGTATGTACGGAGATTCTCTTATGACCGGAATTCCCCTTGATTCGACGTCCGAGCTTTCTAGCCTCCGGCGATGCATGACACTCTCTCGACTTCACCCATGAGCGCGCCGCGTGGAACCTCTCCGCTCGCGCCATGCGATACCTTCCCGCGCCGGCACCTCGGCTCGAATGAGGTGGAAGTCGAAGCCCTGCTCAAGGCGCTCGCACTGCCGAGTCTCGATGCGCTCATGGACGCAGCCGTGCCTGCCCAGATCCGCTCAGGCAAGCCGCTGAGTCTCCCTACGGGCGCCGGAGAACACGAAGCGCTCGCCGAATTGCGTGGGCTGGCAAAAAAGAACCGTGTCTGCAAAAATTACATCGGCCAGGGCTACAGCGGCACGATCGTCCCGCCGGTCATTCAGCGGAATATTTTGGAGAATCCCGGCTGGTACACGGCCTACACGCCCTACCAGGCGGAAATCTCGCAGGGGCGTATGGAGGCGCTGGTCAATTTCCAGGAGATGGTCACCGACCTTACCGGCCTCGATATCGCCAATGCGTCACTGCTCGACGAAGCGACCGCGGCCGCCGAGGCGATGCACATGGCTCACGCGCTGAGCAAGCAGGCCGACGCGAAGGCGATCTTCGTCTCCGAGCGTTGCCACCCGCAGACCATCGCCGTGGTAGAAACGCGCGCGGAACCACTGGGGATCAAGGTCATCGTGGGCGACGAGGCAAAGTTTGATTTCACGGAAAAGGTCTTCGCTGTTCTACTGCAGTATCCCGACACCACGGGTGCGATCCTCGATTACGCGCCCTTTATCGAGCGCGCGCATGGCGTCGGCGCCCTGGCCATCGTGGCCGCGGATATCCTTTCTCTCACGCTGCTGCGCCCGCCAGGGGAATTCGGCGCCGACATCGCCGTGGGTTCGTCCCAGCGTTTCGGTGTGCCGCTCGGCTTCGGCGGACCGCACGCCGGTTACATGGCCACTCGCGACGCCCACAAGCGCCTCCTGCCCGGCCGCATCGTCGGCGTGAGCAAGGATGCGCACGGCAAGCCGGCCTATCGACTTTCCCTGCAAACGCGCGAGCAACACATCCGCCGCGACAAGGCGACGAGCAACATCTGCACGGCGCAGGTGCTCCTCGCCGTGATGGCTTCGATGTATGCGGTCTATCACGGCCCGGAAGGGTTGAAGCAGATCGCCCGGCGGGTGCATGTCGTGGCCGATATGCTGGCCGCCGGTCTGCGCCAGCTCGATTGCGAAATCTCCGGGTCGTACTTCGACACCCTGCGCGTCGGTCTCGGCGATCGCAAGGCGGACGCCTTGATCGCGCTGGCGGCGGAGCGCGGGGTCAACCTGCGCAAGGTCGACGACCAAACCGTCCTCATCGCCGTCGATGAAACGACCGAAGCCGAGGACATCGTGACACTGCTGGAAATCTTCAACAACGGCACGCCCCTCGTCTTCGACATCGAGTCCATTGCCGATCGGCAATCGAAAATCGAAGATCGCGAATCTGCTTTCCTCACCCACCCGGTCTTCAACACGCATCACACCGAGCACGAGATGCTGCGCTACATCCGCCGGCTCGAGGCGAAGGATCTTTCGCTGACGACCTCGATGATCCCGCTCGGCTCGTGCACGATGAAGCTGAATGCGACGAGCGAGATGCTGCCGGTGACGTGGCCGGAATTCGGCGGACTGCATCCGTTTGCTCCGGCTGACCAGACCACGGGTTACGCGGAGCTTTTCCGCCAGCTCGAGGCTTGGCTGGCGGAGATCACCGGCTTCGCCGCGGTGCTGCTGGAGCCGAATGCCGGTTCGCAGGGCGAATACGCGGGGCTGCTCGCGATTCGGAAGTATCATGAGTCGCGCGGGGACGCACACCGCGACGTGTGCCTCATCCCGGCGAGCGCCCACGGGACGAACCCTGCCAGCGCCGTGATGGCCGGCATGAAGGTGGTCGGCGTGCGCTGCCTGGACGATGGCGATATCGACGTGGCGGATCTCAAGGCCAAGGCCACCGAGCCCAAGGACAAGCTTTCCGCGCTCATGATTACCTACCCGAGCACGCACGGCGTCTTCGAGGAGACGATCGTGGAGATCTGCGAGCTCATCCATGCGAATGGCGGACAGGTCTACATGGACGGCGCGAACATGAATGCGCAGGTGGGCTTCACCTCGCCGGGTCGCATCGGCGCGGACGTCTGCCATCTCAATCTGCACAAGACCTTCTGCATCCCGCACGGCGGCGGCGGTCCGGGCGTGGGCCCGATCGGCGTGGCCGCGCATCTCGCGCCCTTCCTGCCAGTAGCCGAGCGCAAGGGCCCGGACACGAAGACCGGCGCCATTTCCGCAGCGCCTTACGGCAGCGCAAGCATTCTCACCATCTCGTGGATGTACATCCGCATGATGGGCGGCGAAGGGCTCACCGAGGCGACCCGATTCGCGATCCTCAATGCGAACTACATCGCACGCCGGCTCGATTCCTATTTCCCCGTGCTCTTCAAGGGCGCGAATGGGCTCGTGGCGCACGAATGCATCCTCGACCTGCGCGGCTTCCACAAGACGACCGCGGAGGACGTGGCCAAGCGCCTCATGGATTACGGTTTCCACGCGCCGACGCTGAGCTGGCCGGTGCCCGGCACACTCATGGTCGAGCCCACGGAGAGCGAATCGAAGGACGAGCTCGATCGTTTTTGCGAGGCGATGATCGCCATTCACGGCGAGATGACCGCGGTGGAAAGCGGCAGCGCCGACGGCAAAGACAACTTGCTCAAGAACGCCCCACACACCGCGTATTCCATCATCGCCGGCGAGTGGCAGCATCCTTACACCCGCGAGCAGGCGGCCTACCCGGCTCCCTGGCTCAAGGACCACAAGTTCTGGCCATCGATTGGTCGCATCGACAACGTGTGGGGCGATCGCAATCTCTTCTGCTCGTGCGTGCCTGTGGAAGGCATGACCGGGGCGGCGTGACGCGGGTTTCCGCAAATTACACGCCGCGAGCAGTTTGCGAAATCCGCTCAAGATCCGCAGAAGATTTCACAAAAGAACGCGGGCAGAGCCACACGGAAAATGCTATTGATTTGATCAACGTGAAAGTGCTCGCCGTCCTTCCGCTGCTGCTGTTTGCGACACAGGTCCTCGCTGAGGACCCACGAGTGACCGCTCTTGTGCAACAGGGTGACGCCATGGAGAAACAGCACAAGCCGCGCGTGGCGCTGGCCAGCCTTCGCGCCGCCGAGGCCATCGAGCCGCAGAACATCGGCGTGCTATTGCGCATCTCCAAGCAGTACAGCGACCTGATCGATGTGACCAAGCCGGAGGAGAACGCGAAGCGCATGGCCGACATGGCGATGGAGTACGGCAATCGCGCTCTGGCCGCAGACCCGAAGAATGCCAAGGCGCACCTGAATATCGCGGTCAGCTACGGGCACATGACCGATTTCGTGGGCAACAAAACCAAGCTCGAATACTCGAAGGTCATTCATGAGGAGACCCTGAAATCGATCGAGCTCGACCCTACGGATGACTACGCCTGGCACGTGCTCGGTCGCTGGGAAGCGGGCGTGGCCAATGTGAGCGGCGTGCTCAAGGCGCTGGCCTCGATCGTCTACGGCGGTATGCCCAAGGCGAGCAACGAGGAGGCCGTGAGGTGTTTCAAGAAGGCGGTCGAGATTGCCCCACAGCGGCTTATGCACCACGCCGAGCTCGCCCACGTTTACAAGCAGATGGGCAAGCGCGATCTCGAGCTGCAGGAATGGCAGAATACGCTGGGCATCCGTGCCCAGGACACCGACGACGAGAACTACCAGAAGGAAGCACGGACTGCCCTCGAAGCCGCCCGCAAGTCTCGCGGCGGCGCGGATGGCGCGGGGCTTACGACACGGCGGTAGAGCGCGGGCAACACGCCAGCGTCAGCCAACCGGCGATCAGGCATACGCCGCCGATCGGTGTAATCGCACCGAGCCACTTCATATTGGTCACCGCGAGCACGTAAAGACTACCGCTGAATATCGCGACCCCGGCGGTGAATAAGAGGAAAGGCAGTCTCGCCACCGTACTGCGCGTCGCGAGGACCAGCAGCACCACGGCATGCACCAATTGATAGTGCGCCGCCGTCTCCCAGTTGTGTCCCTGGCCGTTCTCGAGAAAGGTCGCTTTCAAGCCGTGCGCTCCGAAAGCTCCCAAGGCGACAGCGAGAAATCCCATGATGGCGGCAATACGGAGGGCGGTGGTCGAATTCATCTCGCACAATCAACGCTGAAAACTCCAAAATCCGAAATCGAAAATCTGCCTTCCGATATTCCGAACTCCCCCTGGCCAGGCTGGCAGCCGCGGGAACGCGCCAATCTGTGCTTCATCTTGCAGGGAAACCGCGTACTGCTCATCCGCAAGAAGCGCGGGCTCGGCGCGGGCAAGATCAACGGCCCCGGCGGAAAGCTCGAGCCGGGCGAGACACCACTGCAATCGGCTATTCGCGAGGCGCAAGAGGAACTCGGCATCACGCCCTCCGAACTCGATGATCGCGGGCTGCTTCACTTCCAATTTACCGACGGCTACAGCCTGCAATGCACCGTATTCATCGCGCGCGGGTTCACCGGTGAACCGATCGAGACTGCGGAGGCCACGCCGATGTGGTTTGAGATCGATCAGGTACCCTACGACGACATGTGGGAGGACGATCAGTACTGGTTGCCCCAAGTGCTCGCCGGCAGTCGCTTCATCGCGTGGTTCGATTTCGACGGCGAGAAGATGCTGAGCAAGGTCGTCCGCTTCCTGTAGCGGCGGTCTGCGACCGCCGAATAATGCGCGTGGGATTGATGTACGCTCGACGGTCATAGACCGCCGCTACAGCGCCTACGCCTGCGCCTACTGCCCCTTGGCCATTTCCTTCGCCAGCCGCTCCCAGTGCAGCCGCGCGACGTTCCACATATAGACGGTGTCGGGCCCCGGCCGGATGTCCACGGCTTTGCGCAACAGCTCGAGCGCGCGCTGCCGATGCCCGGACATAAGCTCGTACAAACCGACGTAGTAATTTCCGAAAAACATCACCTCCTTGTCCTCGGTGAGCTTCTTTTTCTCGATCTCGGCAAAGACCTCGTCCGGCGTACGCTTGCCGGCATACATCTCGTAAAGCGCGGGAAACGGCTCCCGGTCAAACTCGGTGTAGCTCAGCATTTCCGCTCGCGCCTTGGCGATGCCATCCACCTTCTCCTGGGCGAAGAATTTCCAGATGCCATTCTCGCGGTCGTGCCCGTCGTAGGCGTGATACTTCTCGAATTGCTTCGCCGATTTCGCGAACTGCCCGTTGAAGTAGTAGGCGATCCCGAGGCGCCAGTGCGGCGCGTCCTGCGCAGGATCCAGCTCGATCATTTTCTCGAAATCGGCAACGGCCTCCGGAGAAGCGCCGAGAAACAAATGCAGGTCACCGCGCCGCGATAGCTGGGCCGCCTCCGTGGGCGTTTTCTCCACCTTTTCATTCATGTCCTTGAGCTGTCCCAAGAAATTCTGGATCAGCTCCGCACGCCATGCTGGCCATTCCGGTTCGGCGGCGAGGCCGATAAGGCCAGTCGCTGTCCAAAGGAGGCAGATCAGCGCGAAACAACGGAGAAGCGGGGAGAGCATGGCGCGCAACTTAGCGCGGCTTTGCATTCTGCCGAGTATCTTTTCGCTTTGGAGAGCGAGGTGGGCGCTATAGCTGGCTTCAGTGAGGCCGGTCCGGGTTCAATGACGCCGGGCACAGCAGACCCGCTCGCACCAATCCCGCCTAGCGATGGGTGGCGAATTTCGCCTGCACCATCTCCGCGAGCCGGGCGCCGATCACCGGCTGGTCCAGCCGGTCGATGGCTTCCTGGAGGAAGCCCTTGACGATGAGCCGCTGCGCCGCGCGCTTCGAGATGCCGCGCGACATGAGATAGAAGAGCTCTTCCTGCTCGATCTGCCCGCTGGTCGCACCGTGGGTGCAGCGCACGTTGTCGGCTTCGATTTCAAGACCGGGAGCGCTATTGGCCTCGGCATCGTCGCTGAGCAGAAGATTCCGCACTTTCTGGTAGGCGTCCGTCATCTGCGCGCCGGGATCGACGCGGATAAGGCCGGAGAAAATCGTCCGCGCGGCATCGTCGAGCGAGTTCTTGTAGAGCAAGTCGCTGGAGGTATTCGGCGCTTCGTGGATCTGGAACGTGCGCGCGTCCACTTCCTGCGCATTGTCCGCCACAGTCACCGCGAGCATATCGCTGCGGCCACCGGCTCCGCGGAGATGGCTCACGCTCTCGCTGCGCACGTGGCGCGCGCCGAGCTGGGCGAAGAGCGAGCGGGCATGGGCATCGCGCCCGACGACCGTGGCATTGATCTGGAAGGCGAGAGCCTGACTGCTCCAGTTTTGCGCGCAGACGTAGGTCACTTGAGCACCGGCACCGAGCCAGAGATCATTCACCGCACAGGCAAGGCCGGGCGCGTTCGCATCGGCGCTCTCGTAGTAATCCACCACGGTCACCTTCGCGCGTTCCTCGGCGATGATCAGCGTGTGCGGGAAGCACGAGCTATTTGCGCCGTGCAACCAGTGAAACGCCTCGACCGGCAGGTCGATCTCGATCCCACGCGGCACGAAAAGCAGCATGCCCGTGCGCACCTGCGAAGCATGCAGCGCGGCAAATTTCTGCCCGCCGAGGATCGCCTCTTCGCGCATGAAATACTGTTGCAGCAGATCGGGATGCTCCACCAGCGCCTGCTCGAGCGGCAGCCAGATCACACCGAGTTGGCTCAGCGATTCGGACAGCACTTCACGCGAGAGTAATTGGTCGTTGGCGAAAACCATGCGTCCGGCGGCAGATGCAAGACCGCGGCTGCGAGCCAATAGATCCTCGCGCGTGGCCTCGTCGATCACTTGCGGCGGCGTGTAGGGGCTGAGATCCAGATCCTTGACGTTGGCGAAGCGCCAGCGCTCATCGGTGCGCGTCGGCATCGGGATCTTCGTGAATTGTTCCCAGGCGGCTTCCTGCCCGGGGGCGGCGGGGCCGGCGCTCAGGAGTCGGGCGGACGCGGCAGGCGTATCGGTCATTTCTTCTTCGAGCAAAGCGGTACTCATGAAATCAGGCGGCAATAGAATTCGGGGCCGTCGATCAACCGACCGACCCTTCCATCTCGAGATCGATGAGGCGTTTGAGTTCCACGCTGTATTCCATGGGAAACTGGCGCACGAGATCGTTGACGAAACCGTTCACGCTCAAGCTCATCGCCTGCGCTTCGGTGAGACCGCGCTGCTGCATGTAGAAGATCTGTTCTGCCGAGATCTGCGAGACACTCGCCTCGTGCTGGCAGGAGTTGCCCGTGCCGCGCACGGTGATCGCCGGATAGGTATCCGTGCGCGCCGTGGAGTTGATGAGCAAGGCGTCGCACTCGGTGTTGTTCTTGCAGCCCTTGAGATGCTTCGGCACGTGCACCAGACCGCGATAGGTCGAGCGCCCTTTGCCGATGCTGATCGACTTCGACACGATGTTCGACGTCGTCTCATCCGCCGCGTGAATCATCTTCGCGCCGGTGTCCTGGTGCTGGCCGTCGTTGGCCAGAGCGATGCTGATCACTTCGCCACGGGCCTTGCGTCCTTTCAGGACCACGCCGGGATACTTCATCGTGAGGCGGGAACCGATGTTGCAATCGATCCACTTCACTTCCGCTTCCTCATGCGCAATGGCGCGCTTGGTCACGAGATTGAAAACGTTGGCCGACCAGTTCTGCACCGTCACATACTGGATCTTCGCGCCCTTGAGCGCGACGAGTTCCACGACTGCGGAGTGCAGGGTAGCGGTTTCGAATTTCGGCGCCGTGCAGCCTTCCATGTACATCACCTCGGAACCTTCATCGGCGATGATGAGCGTGCGCTCAAACTGCCCGAAGTTCTCCGCATTGATGCGGAAATAAGCCTGCAGCGGGTGCTTCACCTTCACGCCCGGTGGCACGTAAATGAACGAGCCACCGCTAAAGACCGCGCTGTTGAGTGCGCTGAATTTATTGTCGCCGGTGGGAATGACTTTACCGAACCACTTGCGGAAAATCTCCGGGTGCTTGATCAGCCCCTCGGTCGAGCCACAAAAAATCACACCCTGCTCACCGACCGCCGCCTTGATATTCGAGTAGACGGCCTCGGAATCGAACTGCGCTTCGACGCCGGCGAGGAACTTGCGCTCCTGCTCCGGAATGCCGAGCCGTTCAAAAGTACGCTTCATGTCTTCCGGAACGTCGTCCCAGGAACGCGAGGGTTTCTGACCGCCCGAGAGGTAATAGCGGATGTCGCCAAAGATGATGTTCTCGAGATCTTTCGACGCCCAGTGCGTGGGCATCGGCTTCGAGAGAAAAACGTCGAGCGCTTTATGGCGCCATTCGCGAATCCAGTCCGGCTCGTTCTTCACATTCACGATGTAGTCGATCGTGTCGTGCGAGAGCCCGGTGCCGGCATCGAACTTGTGTTTTTCGTCGTACCGAAAATCGCCGCGCGTGCGGTCGATATCTAGATCATTCAATTCTTCCGTAGGCATAGGATCCTTTCGGTTAGACGGAAACGGGTTCCGTGAGTGTGTCCTTGATAAAGTCGTAGCCCTTGGCTTCCAGTTCCAGGGCGAGTTCCTTCGGTCCGGTATGGACGATGCGTCCCTCGACCATCACGTGCACCACATCCGGCACGATGTAGTCGAGCAAGCGCTGGTAGTGGGTGATGACGAGCGCGCCCATGCTCGGGCCGCGCTGGGCATTCACGCCCGCGCTCACGATCTTCAGCGCATCGATATCGAGACCGGAATCCGTTTCGTCGAGGATGGCGTACTTCGGCTTGAGGATCGCCATCTGCAGGATTTCGTTGCGCTTCTTTTCACCACCGGAGAAACCTTCGTTCACGGCGCGCGCCGTGAATTCGCGGCGCATCTCCAGCTTGTCCATCTCCTCGTAGAGATGCTCGTAAAAATCCACGGCCTCGATCTCTTCGCCTTCCGGCTGGCGGGCATTCAAAGCCGCGCGCAGGAAGTTGGCATTCGAAACACCGGGAATTTCCATCGGGTATTGAAATGCGAGGAACAGGCCCTTGCGCGCACGCTCGTCGGGCTCCAGCCCAAGGATGCTCTCGCCATCGAGCAGCACGTCGCCGCTGGTGATGGTGTAATCCGGGTGCCCGCCGATCGCCTTGCTCAAGGTGCTCTTGCCAGAGCCATTTGGCCCCATGATGGCATGCACTTCGCCCTTGGGAATTTCGAGGGTCAGGCCGCGAATGATTTCCTTTTCGCCAATGCGAACGTGGAGGTCTTGGATTTTCAGTGAACTCATTTGGATATTAAAAAGGCCAATTACTTGTTTCGGGTCCGGGGGGCCTTTTGCGTGTCTGGCGTCTCCGCGGCGGCGCATTTCGGGCACAGCCCGCGGAAAGAAACTTCATGCTGCAAAATGGCGACGTCCTCCGGCAGATCCCAGATGTCCTGGGGCCGGCGATTCGAGCGAAGTGGGATGTCCATCACACCGCCGCAGCCTTCGCAGAAGAGGTGGGCGTGCTCAGCGAGATTCGGGCAGTAACGCGAGGGTTCGCGATCGTGATTCACCGCCTTAACGATTTTGCAGTCGGTCAGCGTTTCGAGGCAGTTGTAGACTGTCGCCAGCGAGATGTTCGGCATCTTCGTCTTCACCCGCATGAATACCTCCACCGCCGTCGGGTGATCCCGCTGCGCCATGAGCGCGTCGTAAACCGCGCGCCGCTGTTCCGTCATGCGAAAGCCCCGGCCATGGATATGGTCATCCGGCGTTGGCGCGGCGTCTCCGCTGTGGTTGTCACGCAGTTTCATTGGGCCTATTTCCATCGCACCGCCGGTAGGCCTTATCAAGAATTATTCTAAATAAAGTTAGGCCGTTCCGAAAGAGCTTTGGAATTCGGGCTTTACGACTCTGACAGCCTCGGCACACGTTGCCCGCACATGATCTTTGAGCGTTTCTTTGGCAACCGAAAGCCAACGCGGGAGCCGCCACAACCGCAATCGGATTCGGAATCTGGGCAATCGGAAGCCTTCCGCGCTTCCCGGGCGGTCGAGGTGGTTGATTTTATAAGCCGGGAAGTCTCGGCCATGATCAGGCCGGACATCAGGACCGTCGAGATCGAACGCCTCGTAGCCAAGATCACCAAACCGACTGGCGCGCACCTCTACTTCAAGGGATACCGCGGTTATCCGAGTATCATTAGCCTGCCAGTGAATGACGAACTGGTTCACACTCCTCCCTCGAAACGCATCCTCCGTGAAGGCGATCTGCTGAAAATGGAGTTTGGCGTGGCTTTGGATTCCCGGCACGCCGTCGTGGAATGGACTTTTCCCGTCGGTCGGATTTCTCTCGAAGACCAAACGCTCCTCGAGGGAGCGCACAATGCACTTTTGGCTGGCTTGGGAGAAGTCCGCACAGGCGCTCGATTGGGTGCGGTTTCTTTTGCCATTCATCGGGCACTGACGGCTTCCGGCCTTTCGCCAAACCGCGACTTCGTTGGCTACGGGATCGGAACGCAGCCCGTCATGTCTCCCCAGATTCCCTGCTACAGTTCCTGCACCGACGAAACCCAGGTCGGGGGTCCGCGTCTATGTAAAGGCATGGTCCTGGCCATTCTGGTGATTGCCCACCAAGGAAAATCCGCCTGTTTTGTTAACCCGAATGGATGGGGCGTTCGTACCACCGACGGGCGAAAAGCGGCGCTGTTTTCGAGAATGATCGAGGTGACCGATGGAGGCGCGAAGATTCTGACCAGAGATCCCGTGTTTATGCCCCCCTGCAGCGCTGCCTCCGTCTGAACGGGCGAATTGACGAAACAATCAAGACACCGCGCCGTGCACGGCTTTTGCTTTTGGATATCCCTACCAAATTCACTTCTTCATTATGAAGACTCCCCGTTTCCTCTCCTTCACTGCGGCCTTCCTTTTCCTCTGCACCATCCTCTGCGCCGCAGAGGCTCCGAAGCTCGAAACGCTGCTGGGCGAATACAAAAAAGCCCGCACCGACGTGCTCACCAAGCTGAACCAATCCTACGCCGGGCAGGCGGACGAGTTGGCCAAGCAATACCAAGCCATCCCCAATCTGGATGCCGCCGATCGCGCCCGCACTTTCGCCAAGAACTTGCGCGGCCCGGAAGACAGTACGGACCTCCGCATGATGAGCCCCTCCAATACCAGCAATGACCCGCTGGCCACACTGGAGGCTAATTACGCCCAAGCCCGTCAGGTCAACCTCCTGACCGTTTACACCTTCTACACGACTGCGGCTACGAACCTGCGCAACGAGCTCGTGAAGGGCAAGGACAAGGACGGCGCGGCGGTCTGCACCGCCTTTCTGGAGAAGATCAAGGCGGATGCGCCCACGCCGGCCCCTCACACCACCCCGGTGAAGAAGAAGAAAGCGCCGGCCAAATAGGAAGGCCGCGAGACTTTTCACGGGTAGATTCTGCTGGCATCCCTCCGCTTGCCGTCCCTCTTGGCCACTGTGGCCGTCCGCTGGCTGCTCCAGAGGCGATTCAGAGGGTGACGGTCGGCGAGGTCGATCGTGTCAGCGGGCGGAATCCCCATGTATTCCCCCGCCCCTCGCCGATGCGTCGCTTTTTCCCGGGAAATGCGCCCGGAAAACGATCCGATAGTGGCTCCTTGGTCGCGCTCTCAAATATGTAAACCGGTGCATATTTTCTGACACGCCGTCGTATTTCGAACACATGTAATAAAACACGACACTCGTGTAGTGGTTCGCGACGAGCTCGAACATGCTCCCCAGAGTAAAACCCCCATGGCACACCAAAAGCATAAGGAGTCTGGCACAACTCCAAACTCACTATGCTTTACGAATTCGACCACCAACAGATTGCCACCCTCACTGAAACCCAGGAGGGGCCGACCGACGAACAACT
>JBGGMZ010000071.1:0-11556 GCA_041287745.1 Chthoniobacter sp.
GCGAGATCGAGCATGTTCTTTTCCGTGTAGCACTGGCCGAGCAGGTTCATCGCCTTCAGGCGGGCGTTCGGGTTTTGCTTGGCGCGCTGCAACTCCTGGATGGCTTCGGTGTATTGCCGCGCCTTGACCAGTTGTTCGCCCAGCTCGAAGCGCAATTGGAGATCCGTGGGGTTTTTCTCCACGCGCCTCTTGGCTTCGCTGACGAGCAGTCCGGCCTTCTGCGCCTGCAGATCCTGGAGCTCCTGCCGGTAGGCGTCGGCTTCATCGTGCTGCTCCCCGCCTTGGGCCAGCCAATCTTCGATCGATTTCGCGCGCATGTCGATGCCCTGCAACTGGAGGTTGCTGAGCTTGCGCGACAAAGCGGGGTCGGAGCCGCCCACGAGTTGATTCGCGTGGTGGTAATAGTAGTGGGTGCCGTTGAAGCTCTCCTCATCCTGGCGCTGATCGAGGCGATCTTCCCAAAGCTTGGCAATGCGGCGGGTGAGGTCGACGTTGTCCTGTGCCTCTTCCCACTGCGGCGTGAGTTCGGCGAGTTGCTCGTCGATCATATCGACGCTCTTCACGACGCGGCTCTTTTGCTCGAGCGAAACCGCTTCGTCCTTATTCTTCATCAGGTCGCGATAGCTCTGCGCCGTATCCCAGCCGCCCTTCTTCATGGAGGCAGTGGCCGCGGCGTCCTTGCTGCGCTTGACGGCCGTGAGGTCCGCCGGGTTGATCTCAGCGATCTTGCTGTAAATCGTCACCGCGTCATCGGCCTTGCCCATGGTGAGATAAAACTCGCCCAGTTCGTGCATCGTCTTCGTGTCCGTGGGATTGGAATCAATGATGGTCTCGAGCGCGAAGGCGGCGATCTCCGGAAGGCCGGCGGCTTTCGCGGCATCCTTCAGCAGATGATTGATCTGCACGTTGGTCGGATCGGTCTCGAGGTTCTTCTCGGCCAGCTCCATAGCAGCGATCGGATCCTTTTTCACCATTCCGGCGCCTTTCATCGACGCAGTCGATAGGCCGCTGAGAAAGCTCTTTTTGCCCTTGGTGGAGAGGATCTCGACTTTGCGGAGTCGCTTCCGAGCCTCGAGGAAGCCCGGGGACTCCTTGAGGATATTCTGGATCAGCGAGATGGCGTATCCGTAGTTGCGCAGCTCGACCGCGTGCATCGCCTTCAACCAAAGGGAGCGCGAGTTTTCCGAAAGTTCCTTCTCTGTAGTAATGGGCATAAATCTGGGGCCGACCAAACTAGCATCGACTTTCCAAATTTGACAATGCCTCGTGCGCCAAAAATCGCACTTCCTGCTAAATAAGCGCCTTTACCGGGGAAGCGGGGGCGTCAGCTTATCGCTATCGTCCTTCCGGCGCTCCACCGGCTTCATACCCGACATCTGCTTGAGCACGTCGAACTCTTTCCTGGCGTTTTGGGCAAAATCCGTGGGGCCGTGCTCGAAAAGGACGGTGAAGGCGAACGTCGACGCGAGGAAAATCGCGGTCCAAAAGAGATTACGGATGAGGGCCATTTGGTTTCGGAGAGATTCACTTAGTGCAAAGTCCGTGCCGCGGCAACGGGCAATTCACTCAAGCCTCTGGGGGCGAGGCTGTCGGAGGGTGGTGGTGCAGGTGGGTGAGGGAGTAAAGAGTGGCGTAGGTAAGGAGGGAAAAACAGAGGAACGTGATCATGAAGGCAAACATTTCCGGGTTGCTCTTCAGATCGGTCCGGCGAATGACGTCGCCGACCAACCCATCCGGCCGGACGAGCACGTCCCAGCTATTCCATCGGGCAAAGCGCCCGAGGTAGATGCCAAAGGTGCCGAGCGCCAGCATGGTGAGGGCAAAGACCCAGCCCCAGCCTGCACCCCGCCGGGCTCGCACGGTCTCCTGCATGAGCATGAGCGAGAGATAGCCCAGCAGCAGGCCATTCCAGGCAAAGGACATGATCATTACGATATCGAACCATGTCGGGACCGGTGGCCGGCCTTTCAGGTGCAGGAAGTCGGTGACAAGGTAAGGCGCATTCGGGAAAAATAGAAACCAAAGGACGGCGCAGATCGCCAGGGGCCACCAGCGCGCCGGGCGTTGCCCCATGAGTTGGTAAACGCGCAGGGCGAAGACGAGCGGCAGCCACGCGAGCAGAAGATTCCAGACGAAGAATTTCATTTCCATCCGGTGGATGTAAACCGACCGGCACGCCAGCATGGCCAGGCTCAGTGCGGAGGCAAACGCGAGGGCCTTCACCGCGACGCGCACGCGGTGGTCTGGGATCAGGCGTTTGTCCATGGTGCCGTGGTTATTGCGCGGACTTCTCGGCGGGTGGCGCCGAAGGTGCGGTCTTCGCAGGCTCGTCCGGCGCTGCGGGAGGAGGGGCGGATTCTGGCGAGGGTGTCGAGGGAGCGGGCAGGGGCTCTGCGCCGGCTGCTTCGGTGGTGCCAAGCGGTTTGCCATCCAGGCCCGTGACGCTGATTTGAATGGTATTGAAGATTTTCCACTTTCCTTCGTCAGGGCGCAGGATGTGCACGCCTTTTTCTATATTGTTCTGAAATTCTCCAGTTCCCCCGGTTTTTTCCGTTTTCTGGGTGAAGCTGACCCGCGCCTCCTCCGGTGACGCCGTCACGACCTGCAGGTCACTCAGGTCGCATTTTAAGTCCAGCGCCTTGAACAACTCGCCGACAAACTCGCGCGTCGATCCGAACGACGGCGCCTTCGGGTGAATGGTCGCCATCACCGCATCCATGTCCTTCTTCTCCAGCGCGTGCACATTATCCTCGATCGCCTTGAAGAGCACCGCCTTGTCCGGCGGTGGTTGGGCCTTGTCGCACCCGCTTCCTACGAACGCCAGAAGCAGAACGGAGAGCAAAGGGATAAAAATGGACTTCATAAGCTGGCTCGCCCGTCCATAGCTCAAACCTGAGGCGTGAGCAAAGAGCGTTTACGGTGTGTCTGGCGTCGGAAAATCCTTGCGCCGCGCAGGAGAGCCTGCACGCAGTCAGGACGCATGCCCGATTATTTTGCCATTCTCGACCAACCGCGCCGCCCGTGGCTGGATGATGCCGCGCTCAAAGACGCCTTTCATCGTGCGACGGCACAACAACATCCCGATGTGGCCGGCGGCAGTGGCGAGAAGGCTTCCGCGCTGAATGCGGCTTACACCGTGCTGCGCGATCCCGCTGGGCGATTGCGGCATTTGATCGAGCTGGAATGGCCGGAAGTGGCCTCCCCTTCGGCGGGCATCGCTCCGGAGCTCGGCGATTTGTTCGGCAAGATCGCCGTGCTTCGACAGGCCGGCGCCGCTTTGGCGAAAAAAGAAGCCGCCGCTCAATCACCGCTCGCTCGTGCGCTACTTGCCGGAGAGCGCGCCGGGCAGAAGTCCGCACTGGAAGGCGTGCTCGCCGCACTGGCCGATGGCGAGGAAGCCGCGAGGGAGGAATTGCGCTCGATCAATGCCAGCTGGGACTCGCGCGATAAAGCGACGCACGGCGCTTTGGTTGCGCTGCAACAGCGTCTGGCCTTTCTCGGCAAGTGGCAGGCCCAATTGCGCGAAGATCTCTTCCGGCTCGGTGAATAAGTTGCATCCCGCGCCCCCCATCCTCCATCTTTCCTCATGATCGTCGGCATCGACCTCGGTACTACCAATTCTCTCATCGGCGCAATGGACGCCGGGTTTCCCATCCTGCTCGCGGATGCCGATGGTGAGCGCCTCACACCGTCCGTCGTGCATTTTCCGCAGAGCGGAGAGCCGCTGGTGGGGCGCGCCGCCAACCGCATGCGCGCGGTCGATCCCGCGCGCACGGTTTATTCCATCAAGCGCTTCGTCGGCCGCCGCGTGGGTGAGGAAGCGGACGACGTGAGCTACCCGCTCGCGGGCGAAAAAGGCTTACCGGTGCGCGTGCGAATGGGCGAACGCGATTACACACCCGAGGAAATTTCCGCGCTCGTCTTGAAAAAGCTGCGGGCCGACGCCGAGCGCGCGCTCGACGCCGAGATCACGCAAGCCGTCATCACTGTCCCCGCGTATTTCAACGACGCGCAACGCAATGCCACGAAGGCGGCCGGCGAACTGGCCGGCTTCACCGTCGAGCGCATCGTCAATGAGCCCACCGCTGCCGCGCTGGCCTACGGCCTCGATAAACTCCAGGACCGTTCGAAGATCGCCGTCTTCGATCTCGGCGGCGGCACATTCGATATCTCCATCCTCGAGCTCAACCATGGCGTCTTCCAGGTGCTCGCGACCAATGGCAATACTCGCCTCGGCGGTGATGATATCGATAACGCGCTCCTCGGACATTTGTCCCGCGCGGCTGGCAGCTCTTCAGCGTCCGTCGTCGCCCGCCTGCGCGAGGCGGCCATCTCTGCCAAACACCGGCTCTCCACCGAGGACACGGTCACGATCGATCTCCCCTTCATCGAAGGCGCGCAGAGTGTTTCCATCTCTCTCACCCGTGCGGAACTCGAGACCATCGCGGCGCCTATCGTGGAAAAGACACGCTGGCACTGCCGGCGAGCGTTGGCTGATGCGAAGCTTACGCCAGAGGAACTCAACGAAGTAATTCTCGTCGGCGGACAGACCCGCATGCCGCTGGTCCGCCAACTCGTCGCGGAGATCTTTGGCCGCGAACCGAACATCACGCAAAACCCCGATGAAGCCGTAGCCATCGGCGCGACCATTCAGGCCGGTATCCTCAGCGGCGCGGTGCAGAATGTAGTGCTCCTCGATATCACGCCGCTCTCGCTCGGTATCGAGACCTTCGGTGGCTTGATGAACGTGATCATCCCGCGCAACTCGACCATCCCGATCAAAGCTGGCGAAATGTTCACCAACGCCGTGGCCGGCCAGCAGTCCATGCTGATCAAGGTGCTGCAGGGCGAGCGCGAGATCGCGAAGGACAACTGGCCGCTGGGCGAATTCACCCTCGACTTCGAGCGCGCGCCGAAAGGCCAGGCGCGTGTCGGGGTTCAGTTTGAGATCGATGCCAACGGCATCCTCCACGTCCTCGCCCGGGACACCAAGACCGGCGCGGAGAAGATCGTGCAGGTCAGCAGTGCGATCGATGTCTCCGATGAGGCCGTGGAAAAGATGCTCGAGGAATCGCTCGAGCACGCCTTCGAAGACATGAGCGACCGCGTCTTCACCGAGGCGAAGCTGAAGTCCGACGAGCTCCTCCCCGCCGTCCGCACGGCGTTGCAAAAAGTCGGCGATCAGCTCAGTTCCGAGGAACTCACCCAGATCACTACTGCTACCGCGGAGGTCGAATCCGCCCTCGAAGCCGGCGAACCGCACCGCCTGAAGCGCGCCAACGCCGCCCTCGACGAAGCGACGCAGCGCCTGGCCACGTTGCTTATCGAGCAGGCGATGCAGAAGAGCGCGCGGTAGGATAGTCTGAAGCTTTAGAGCGGTTTAAATTAAACTGTGGTCGATCGCCGTCTCTGTAGTCGCCCCGCTCTGTCGGGGCGCGGGCGCAAGCACACGCCGTGATCATCGAGGCTTTCGTCGTTCACCGTCCTCCACACGGCGGCAGAGCGCCGTGGCTACAGCGCCTCGGTTTCAACCACAGTTTTATTTAAACTGCTTTAGCGTAAAGGGCGACGCCTACGTGCCGCGTGCCAAAACCGCAGGATGCGCACCGCTTTTCGGATGCTGTCAGGACGATAAATGATGAGATAGGAGCCAAAGGGAAGCAGCCTTGCACCCGGTCTTTCTGGCATCGGCATCCCAATGCGAGGCGCGTTGGCGAGCGATTCTGCCTGAGCAATAAGGGCTAAGCCGAAGCGTTCGGCATCGGCAGGGCTGTCAGTCGCGATGTGTGTTACGATCTTCCGTAAATCTTCCCTGCTGCGCAGGGAGAAAACTACTTCCCAATCCATGTCCGAATGTCTCGGCGCAGATCGTTGCCGGTAATACCACTGCCACTTTCTATCTCACGCTCGGCTTCGTCGATCGAAGCGAGCAATTCGGCCCGTTCGTTAACATCGAGCGCATCCAGACCGAACCGCCGTGACAACAGACGGCTTTCCAAAGCTTCGCGTTCGGCCTGAGGCAAACGTTCGATTGCGTCTTCGATTTCGGAAACCGTGCTCATACGGGAAAGTGTATCAGTGAAACCAATGGTTAACAACCCCGGCAGGGGCGGTGCTTCGATGCGTCTGGGTGCTGTTTTTTTTGCCGCGACGCCACTAACGAAAATCCTTTCCGCCCAGCAACTCTCGCACGGCGGCGAGCATGGCGTCGAATTGCGCTTGGTCGGGGTAGGCGTTGCGGCCGTGGGATTCGATCTTCTTATCGCCGAAATCGGCGGTGAGATTCCAAAGTGTTCCGTCGAGGATGCCGTTGTTCACGTAGTCGCTTTTCCACGTCCACACTTTCGCGGCGTCGAGACGGCTGCGGAAGGCTTTCCATTGCGCGTCGGTGACTTTCACCGTGGTCTGATTCGTGTTCGGTCCACCCGTGAAGGTGCGGGGATTGTGCGTGTAGACGAGCGCATCGGGCGCGGTCATTTCCACCCGGAACGACCCGCCCAGAAATCCACCGATTGCCACGGAGAATTTTTTCGGGGCCGCGCTGGGATCCGCCGCATGAGACACGCCGCCAAAGAACAGGCACATCACCATCACCATCGACCAGCGGAATTTGGCGGACCATTTCGTATTCATGACGAGGCGAAGGAAACGCCTGCAGTACGGTTTGACAAGCGCTGACCCCGCTGAGTATGCCCCGTCCACGTGCCATTAAACGTGTCGCGCCAAGGACGCAAAGGACGCCAAGAAAAAACAAGCCCCTCCAATCCCCCCTTGGCGCTCTTTGCGTCCTTGGCGCGAAAACTCTCCGTCCCGGCTGCTTCAGTGCAGCATCGGCAGCGGATTCGGCACGCGGATGAGTTGGGCGTCGAGGTCGAGGAAGTAGTCGAGCCGGCGATCGGCCTCGGGTTCGTCGATGTGCCGAGCCATGATGAGATAGGTGGCGTAGTGGTTGCCTTCGCTCTCCACGAGGCTGGCGTAGAAATCGGCCAGCGGGGCATCGATGTCGCGCACGCCTTCGGCAAGGATCTGGAACTTCTCGCAACTGCGCCCCTCGATGAGTGCGCAGACGATGAGATGGTCGATGACCTGTTGCTTCCGCCCTTTGCGCACCGCCGCCATCATGCCGGAAATCCACGGACTGCGTTTTGCGCCGCCGAAGGGAATGCCTCGCTCGCGGAGCAGGCGCAGCACGATCTCGAAGTGCTGCAGCTCCTCAATGGCAATAGCGTTGAGTTCGCTCAAGTGATCGCGCAACTCCTCGTATTTCTCCAGGTTCAGCGCCGTCGTGGCGGCCTTCCGTTCCAGATAGGCATGATCCACCAGCACCGGTCCGAGATTCGCACGGATTTGCGGAAGCCAGGTATCCGGGATTTTTTCGCGCCAGAGAAGCATGAGGAGATGTTTGAGGGATGATTTTTGATGTTTGATTTTGACGAGAGCCGCTGGGGCCCGTGGTCAGAACGCAATCAATCCTCAAACTGCAAACTGCAAACCTCGCAACTACTTGCGGAAGGACTTCGTGAAATCTTCCGCCTGCGTCTGCACCACTTTCTTTTGGTGCTTCGAGTTGGCGATGAGGTCGTTGAGCTTCGCTTCCCACGCTTTGCTGTCCATGGGCAGATCGACCGTCTGGTTGATGAGCGAGGAGTAGAGAAGCACGTTGGCCAGCTCGACGGAGCCCATGCCATCGTAACCGGTGGCGAGCAGCGGCGTGCCGTCGAGGATTGGGTCGACGAAATTTTGCATGAGCACGGCGTGAGCATTACCCACGGTCTCGAAGGGGATCTCGATGTTCCAGACCTCTGGCTTGGCGAAGCCGCTCTTCGAGGTCTTGCTGAACTCGATCATGTCCGCATCGTTGCGGGTGAAGGTGAGCTTGTTGTTTTCCAGCACGACTTTGCCGCGGGTGCCGACGAGCTCGAAGCGATTCGTGCCCGGTGCTTCACCGGTGGAGGAAATGAAGACGCCCGTAGCGCCGTTACCCCACTCGAGATAGCAGGTCACGCTGTCTTCCACCTCGATGTCGTGGAACTGCCCGAGCTGGCAGAAGCCGCGCACCTTCGACGGCATGCCGCAGAGCCACTGGAGCATGTCGAGCTGGTGCAGGCATTGATTGAGCAGCACGCCGCCGCCCTCGCCCTTCCAGGTGGCGCGCCAGCCACCGCTCGCGTAGTAGGCCTCGGTGCGGAACCAATCGGTGATGATCCAGTTCACGCGCACGAGCTGGCCGAGCTCTTCCTCGATGAGCTTGCGCAGCTTGATGTAGCGCGGCTCTACGCGCATCTGGAACATGCCGGCGAAGACTTGCTTCGGGTGTTCCTTGGCCACGGCGAAGAGACGCTCGGCGTCGGCCTTTTGCGCGGAGATCGGCTTCTCGATCATCGTGTGCAGGCCATTCTGCAGCGCATCGATGCCGAGGGTGGTGTGAAGAAAGTGCGGCGTCGCCACGACGATCGCGTCGATCTTGCCGGAGCGGATCATGTCCTCGCACTTGTCGAAAGTCGGGATGCCCTTGGCCTTGAACGCCTCGAGGCTGGGGGCGTAGGCGTCGCTGACAGCGGCGAGTTCGCAACGGGAGATTTTGCCTTCCAGCAGATAGCCGGTGTGAAATTTGCCGATATTGCCGAGACCGACGATGCCGAGACGTACTTTGGACATAAAGGGATGGGGAGGTTTGCGGGATGCGCAGATTCGCTGGCGACGAAATAGGGGGGCAAGCTCTTTCTTCCTGCCGCTTCTTACCTTGGCGCTCTTTGCCTCCTTGGCGCGAACCTTCCGAAGTTGGAAGAACGGGCTCGCGCCAAGGACGCAAAGGACGCCAAGGTGAGGAGATGAGTCATGATGAGATTGCGCGGGCGGTAGTCGACTGTGCTTATGAGTTGCACAAGGAGTTGGGACCGGGGCTGCTCGAATCTGTCTATGAGGTACTGATGGCCGATGCTTTACGGGCGCGTGGCTTGGCAGTCGAACGTCAGAAACCGATTCCTGTTTTGTTTCGTGGAAAGCGCTTCGACGAAGGATTTCGTGCGGATTTACTCGTAGGGGATATTGTATTGGTAGAGCTCAAATCGGTAGAAGCCCTCGCTCGCGTTCATCGCAAGCAAGTCCTGACGTATTTGCGTCTGGCCAACCTCCAACTGGGATTGCTGATCAATTTCGGCGGTGACCTCCTGAAGGGGAATATCGAGCGACTCGCAAACGGCCTCGAAGAGCCGCCCGTTCTTTAATCCTTGGCGTCCTTTGCGCCCTTGGCGCGATACCATTGAAGCCGGTCGCTTATCCGCTGGCGTTTAGCGCGGAGTTACATTTACAAATTCAGTTCCCCTTTCCCCATGTCCGCATCCCGCCCGTCACAGCCCGCCCAGCCGCCCCGCCAGAAGAAACTGCTCGTTGCCAATCGCTCCGAAATTGCCATCCGCGTTTTTCGCGCGGCTACCGAGCTCGGGTTGCGCACTGTGGCGGTGTATGCCCAGGAAGACCGCTTTTCCATGCACCGCTTCAAGGCGGATGAGGCGTATCTCGTCGGGGAAGGCAAGGGACCGGTCGGCGCGTATCTTGATATCGAGGGCATCATCGCCATCGCGAAAGAGCACGGCGTCGATCTCATCCACCCGGGCTACGGCTTCCTTTCGGAGAATGCGAAATTCGCCCGCGCCTGCCGCGAGGCAGGGATCGAGTTTGTGGGTCCCAAGGCCGAATTGCTCGAGCTCATGGGCGACAAGGTCGCGGCGCGTGCGCTCACCCAGAAGCTGAAGGTGCCGACGTTGCCGGGCACGGAAGACCCGGTTAGCGATCGCGGTGAGGCGCTGAAGATCGCGGCCAACATCGGCTTCCCCCTCATTATCAAGGCGGCTTTCGGCGGCGGCGGACGCGGCATGCGGGTAGTGCACAAGGCGGGCGATCTCGATGCGCTGCTCGACGAAGCGCAGGGCGAAGCGGAGCGTGCCTTTGGCAACGCGGCAGTCTTTCTGGAAAAATACATCCCTCGTGCGAAGCACATCGAGGTGCAGGTCCTCGGTGATCGGCACGGCAATGTGCTGCACCTGCACGAGCGCGACTGCTCGGTCCAGCGGCGCCACCAAAAGGTGGTCGAGATCGCGCCTTCTGTGGAGCTCGACGATCGTGTGCGGCAGGAGCTGTGCGATGCCTCGTCACGGATCGCCAGGGAGATCGGCTACGACAACGCGGGCACGATCGAGTTCCTCTACGATCTCGATACGAAGGAATGGTTTTTCATCGAAATGAACCCGCGCATCCAGGTGGAGCACACGGTGACCGAGCAGATCACCGGCATCGACCTCGTGCGTTCGCAGATCCTCATCGCGCAAGGCGCGAAGTTGCATGGTCCGGAGCTGGCCTTGCCGAAGCAGGAGGCGATTCCGCGCATGGGTTACGCGGTGCAGTGTCGCGTCACGACCGAGGATCCGGAAAACAAATTCACGCCCAACTACGGCAAGATCATCACCTTCCGGCCGGCGGAAGGTTTCGGCATCCGTCTCGACGCAGGCATGGGCGACGCCGGCGCGGTCATCACTCCTTTCTACGACTCGTTGCTGGTGAAGATCACCGCGACCGGGCAGACCTTCGAGATGGCGCTGGATCGCATGGACCGCGCCTTACGCGAGTTCCGTATCCGCGGCGTGAAGACGAATATTCCGTTCCTCGAGAACGTGATTCACTTCCCGATTTTCCGCGAGGGTCAGGCGACGACCACGATGATCGATACGTCGCCCCAGCTTTTCGAATTCAAAGCGCGGCGCGATCGCGCGACGAAGCTGCTGCAATTCCTGGGCAACGTGGTCGTGAATGGCAACCAGCACGCAAAGGGTTACAAACCACCAGCCCCCTTGGATCCCGCGCCCCTACCGCCTTGGGATCGCAAGGCGCAGCCACCGAAAGGCACGCGTCAACTCCTGCTGGAAATGGGGGCGAAGAAATTTGCCGAGTGGACGCTCAAGCAAAAGCGCCTGCTCGTGACGGATACGACTTTCCGTGACGCGCATCAGTCGCTCATGGCGACACGCGTGCGGACGGCTGACATGCTTTCCATCGCCGATGCGGTGGCGCGCCGCACGCCGGAGCTGTTCTCCCTGGAGATGTGGGGTGGCGCGACGTTCGACACCTCGATGCGTTTCCTGAGCGAGGATCCGTGGCAGCGCCTGAAATCGTTGCGCGAGCGCGTGCCGAATATCCTCTTCCAGATGCTGCTACGCGGTGCGAATGCGGTGGGTTACACGAGTTATCCGGCCAATGTCGTGGCGGGCTTCGTGAAGCATGCGGCGGCCTGCGGCATGGATATCTTCCGCGTGTTCGATTCGCTGAACGATCTCTCGAACATGAAAGCCGCGATGGAAGCCGTGCAGGATACGCACGGCATCTGCGAAGCGGCCATCTGCTACACCGGCGATATTCTCGATCCGCAGCGCTCGAAGTATTCGCTGAAATACTACGTCAGCATGGCGAAGGAACTGCAGAAGATGGGCGCGCATTTCCTGGCGATCAAGGACATGGCGGGTCTGTGCCGTCCTTACGCCGCGAGTGCGCTGGTGAAAGCGC
>JBGGMZ010000072.1:0-23377 GCA_041287745.1 Chthoniobacter sp.
GAGCCATCGCGCGGTCGCCACGTGCAATGATTGCCACACGCCGCCGGGGCTCGTGCCCAAGTATCTCACGAAGGCCGAGCACGGTTTCTTTCATTCCCTGGCGTTCACCACGGGTAACTTTCACGACCCGATCGAGATCAAGGATCGTAGCCGGCGCGTGACAGAAAATGCCTGCCGCAAATGCCATCAGGACATCGTCCAGGAGATCGATACCAAGCCTACGCACGGCGGCTCCATGTCATGCATCCGCTGCCACGCGACCGTCGGCCACCCCAACTGAAACTCTATGAGCAACCCACCCCTCAAAGACCGCCTGTTGAATTTTTACCGCACACGCCCGCTGACGGTTTTCGGCGTTCTCGTCTGTGTCGCCGCCGTGGGCGCAATCATCGGCACCACCGTTCTCGTCTCGATCTTCCAGCACAAGCAGGAGGCGCGAAACCCGTTCTTCAAGGTCGTCGAGCTCAACGAGCACATCGATGACCCGGCCATCTGGGGCAAGAATTTCCCCCTGCAATATGATGACTACCGACGCACCACGGACCAGGTGCGCACCAAATACGGTGGAAGCGAAGCGGAGCCACGCACGCCCACCCATGCTGACCCGCGTTCGGTCGTCGCGCAATCGCGCCTCGAGGAGGATCCGCGGCTAAAAACGATGTGGGCGGGTTACGCTTTCGCGAAGGATTTTCGCGAAGAACGCGGCCACGCCTACATGCTCGACGACCAGACTTACACCGAGCGCCAGCAGGTCGCCAAGCAGCCCGGCACCTGTCTGCACTGCCACGCGTCGATCGTCGTGCCGTACGGGAAGCTGGGCGACGGCGACCTCATCAAAGGCTTTGAGAAGATGAATCAGATGTCTTTCGCGGATGCGCGGAAGCTGGTCACGCATCCCGTCGCCTGCATCGATTGTCATGAGCCCACGACTATGCAGCTTCGCGTCACGCGTCCGGGATTTATCGAAGGAATGCGCACGGTAAAAGCCGGCGAAGGCGTAAAGGATTACGATGTGAATCGCGATGCGACGCGGCAGGAAATGCGGAGCTTTGTGTGCGGCCAGTGCCATGTGGAGTATTACTTCAAGGGCCCGGACAAGCGCCTCGTTTATCCGTGGAAGGACGGCCTCAAGGTCGAAAACATCCTGGCCTACTACGACAAGGAGCAGTCCAAGGATTGGACACATGCCGAGACCGGCGCGCCGGTGCTCAAGGCACAACATCCGGAATTTGAAATGTGGAACCAGGGCATCCATGCGCGCTCCGGCGTGGCGTGCTCCGATTGCCACATGCCCTACAAACGCGAAGGCGCGCTAAAGATCAGCGATCATCACGTGCGCAGTCCCCTGCTCAATATCAACCATGCCTGCCAGACGTGCCACAAGTGGCCGGAATCGGAGCTGAAGGCGCGGGTGGAACTCATTCAGGACCGCACGCAGAACATGCGCAACCTCGCACTGGACGCGCTCGTCGAGCTCATCGGCGAATTGAAAACCGCTCGAGGCGCCAACGCTCCCGCGGAGCAAATCACCGCCGCCCAGGACTTCCAGCGCAAGGCGCAGTTCTATCTCGATTTCGTCGAGGCGGAAAACTCCTCCGGCTTCCATGCGCCGGAAGAAGCGCTGCGTATCCTCGGTGAATCGATCAACTTTGCCCGCAAGGGACAGCTCGCCCTGCGGCCGACGAAGTAGCATCTCGCACCAATCGTTTGGCAGCGCTTCGGCAATCGCAAGTAGATCGGCAGTGCGCCCAAGGGCAGAGCACGGCCGATGAACGCCTTTCATAGGCACCGCAACGCCGATCGCCGCGCTCGGTGGTTATTTAGATCGGTTTAAATAAAACTGTAGTTGCAACCAAGGCGCTGTAGCCACGGCGCTCTGCCGCCGTGTGGAGGACGGCGGACAGCGAATACTCTGGCAATCAGGGCGTGACTCGTGCCCACGCCCCGACAGAGCGGGGCGGCTACAGTGACCTGCGAGCAACCACAGGTTAATTTAAACCGCTCCAGCTGACTTCTCATGGCTGTGATTTACGCGGACGTGTTTAGGACTTTGAGAAATGGTTCGGCCACAAGGTGTGATGAGGGAGCGCCGCTCGCTTTGTTAGTAATCCCCTTCAAAAGAACGCTGGGATGATATCCACGAAGAGAATCTTCACGATCGTCATGCCGGGGAAGATCATGGCGTAGCCGATGTCCGGTCGGTCGGTCGGTGTAAGCTTGTTCGAGTAGGCGAGAATCGCCGGATTGCCGCAGGCACCCGCGACGATGCCCGCCACCTCGTCGTAGGGCATGCGGAAGACGAAGAGGCCGAGGATCAGGATTGGCACCACGAGCGCGGCCAGCACGATTGCGCCCAAGCCCAGCATCACCATTCCGGTCTCGGTGACCGTCGCGGCAAATTTAGGCCCCGAAGACATCCCGACCTGCGCGAGAAACAGCGTGAGCCCCAGGTTGCGGATCACGAGATTGGCGGAAAGAGGGATGGTCCAATTCATTCTCCCCGTGCGACGGAGTTTGCCGAGGACGAGTGCCATGATGAGCACGCCCGATAATCCGACCGAGATCTTACCAATGGCGGGCAGCGGAATCTGGATCGCGCCGATCAGGAAACCGAGCGCCATGCCGATACCGATCGAGATGTAGCTGAACTCGGCCGTGGCCTTGATCGAGTCGCCGAAATACTTGCGCATCATCGCGAAATCGGCGCGATGGGCCAGGACGCCGATCCGGTCGCCAAACTCCAGCACGAGATCGGGACGCGGCAGGATATCGGCATCGCCGCGGCGGACCTGGACCACGACGGACGCCCGCTCACCCGGAAGAGGCAGGTCGCCAAGGGTCCTGCCCACCACGGACGGGCGGGAGACAAAGACGCGGAGATAGTCGAGGTCCGTGCGATCTTTCACCACGTGACCGGGCGCGGCCTCGCCGAGGAGCGTGCCGGCCTGGGCGAGCGCCTCCTTGGTGGAAGCCACGGCGAGGACGACGTCGTTTTCAGCGATGACGAAACTGGGGGAAGCTGGTTCGTTACGGCCTGCGCGACGCAGGGCGACGATCTGCACGCCGGCAGGCAGCACGCTTGTCAGGTCGCCAAGCGATTGGCCGGACAGTTCCGAATTGCGCACGGCGATCTCGAGCATCTCCATGCCGCTGCCGGTGGGCGTTTCGATCTTCGGCTTCAGCACCATGTAGGCAAGGTAGAGGAACAGGATGGGCCCAGCCACGCCGAACGGATACGAAACCGAGTAGCCGACGGCGGGATCATCGTTGCCGAGCGTCGCGATGGCTGCTTGCAGCGTGGGCGTGCTCGTGCCCGACCCGGCAAACAAGCCGAGTGCGTAGCCGAGCTTAAGATTCATCAGCTTCACGAAGATGAGGCTCACGATGCCGGCCGAGAGCACGCCGGTCAGCGCCATCGCGTTAGCCTTGAGGCCGGCGCTGCTGGTCAGGCCGATGAAGAACTGTTTCCCGTATTGCACACCGACGCCGTAAAGGAAGAGCGCGAGCCCGAGCGTGCCAACCATCGGCGCCGGCACCGATTTCGGCGCGAACCAGCCCATGCCGAGCGCGACGAAGAGCACCGCGCCTACGCCGAGGGAGAAGCCCTTGATGTTGATTTCGCCGACGAGGTAGCCGATGGCGATGGTGAGAAACAGCGCCATCAGCGGCTGCTGTTCGAGGAGTGTTTTGATGAATTCCATGAAGTTTTCCGTGGTGCGTCAGCGCACGTTGCAGCCCGCATCTCGGAACTGGCCGATGACCCGCGCGACCAGTTCAGGCGGCGCCGGCGGTGTGTTTTCGAGCGTGTAGTTCATGCCGAGCGCCTTCCATTTGAATGCGCCTAGCTGGTGAAACGGCAGCACTTCCACCCACTCGACGTTTTTCAGCGGCGCCACGAACTTTGCCACCGCAGCCACATTCGCCGGATCGTCCGTCAATCCCGGCACGAGCGTGAAACGGATCCACATCGGCTTATTCATCGCGGCCAGCCGCTCGGCGAAACGTAGAGTCGGCGCGAGTTCCTGGCCGGTCACGCGGCGATAGGTTTCCGGGTCACCGGATTTGAGATCCATGATGACCAAATCGAGGTTTGCCAAATAGTCGTCGGTCGCTCGCGCGCCGAGGAAGCCGGACGTTTGGATGCAGGTGTGAAGGCCCATCTTTTTTGCCGCGCCGAGGATGCGGCGCGAAAACGCGGGCTGCAAAAGGACCTCGCCACCGGAGATCGTAAGACCGCCTTTCATCGCGCGCAGCGCGGGGGCGAAGTGGCCGAGTCGCGTGACGACGCGCTCGAGCGAGATGCGCATGCCGTGCTGCAGCCGCCATGTGTCGGGGTTGTGGCAATACTGGCACTTCAGCGGGCAGCCGGAGAGGAAGAGCGTGATGCGGATGCCGGGGCCGTCCACACTCGAGCCGGTCTCGTAGGAATGCGCGTAGCCGAACGCACCTTCGCCTTCGCTGTAATCCTCCACCTCCGGTGCATCCGGCGAGAGATCACGGCGGAGATCGTAGCGGCTTCCTTCTGGAAGTTCCGGTTCCTTGAAGGTTGTAGTCTCCGGCGATGGCATCTCAGATTTTTGCGTGGAAGAAGCTGCGATTGACCACGTCGAGCTGTTGCTCGCGCGTCAGGCGCACAAAGTTCACCGCGTATCCCGAGACCCGGATGGTTAGCTGCGGGTATTTGTCGGGATGTTCCATCGCATCCATCAACGTCTCCTTGCGAAGCACGTTGAAATTCAAATGGAATCCGCCCTGTCCGAAATACATGTCGATCGCGCCGGCCGCCCGGGTGATGGCTTCCGCCTCGCCCTGGCGGTTTTCCGCCGGGACCACGGAGAGCGTGTAGCTGATGCCGTCCCGCGCCTGGGAATAAGGCAGGCGCGCGACCGACAGGCAGGACGCGAGCCAGCCATGCGAATCGCGGCCGTGCATCGGGTTCGCACCCGGCGCGAAAGGCTCGCCCTCGCGGCGGCCGTCCGGCGTGTTTCCGGTGGCCTTTCCGTAAACAACATTCGACGTGATGGTCAGCACCGACTGCGTATGGATCGCGCCACGATAGGCCGGATGCTTGCGCAGCTTTTCCATGAAACGCTTCACGAGGTCAGCGGCGATTTCGTCCACGCGCGGATCATTGTTACCGAAGACCGGAAACTCGCCCGTCGTTTCATAGTCTGTGACGAGGCCGTCCTCACCGCGGATCGGTTTCACTTGCGCATACTTGATCGCCGAAAGACTGTCCGCGGCGACGGACAGGCCGGCAATGCCGAAGGCCATCGTGCGGATGATATCGCGGTCGTGCAGCGCAAACATGAGCCGCTCGTAGTTATAGTGGTCGTGCGCGTAATGAATGCAGTTCATCGCGTGGACATAGGTCTGCGCGAGCCACTCCATCATGTCGTCGAATTTCGCCGCCACGTCGGCGTATTCGAGCACGTCTCCTGTGACCGGGCGATAGGCCGGCCCGACTTGCACGCCGCTCTTTTCGTCCCGCCCGCCATTAATTGCGTAAAGTAGGGCCTTGGCGAGATTCACGCGTGCGCCGAAGTATTGCATCTGCTTGCCGATGCGCATCGCCGAGACGCAGCACGCGATGCCATAGTCGTCGCCGAACTCCGGCAGCATGAGGTCGTCGTTTTCATACTGCAGCGCCGAGGACTCGATACTGGTGGCAATGCAATATCGTTTGAATCCGTCCGGCAGACGCTCCGACCAGAGGATCGAGAGGTTTGGCTCCGGCGCCGGGCCGAGATTCTTCAGCGTATGCAGCAGGCGGAAGCTCGAGCGCGTGACGAGCGTACGCCCGTCGAGGGTCATGCCGCCGATGCTCTCGGTGGCCCAATACGGGTCACCCGAGAAGAGCGCATCGTAGGCCGGTGTGCGGAGGAATCGGACGATGCGCAATTTGATTACGAACTGGTCGATGATCTCCTGCGCCTCATCTTCGGTCAGCGTCTTCTCTGCGAGATCGCGCTCGATGTAGATGTCGAAAAAAGTCGAGACACGACCCATCGACATCGCAGCGCCGTTCATTTCCTTGATCGCGCCGAGATAGCCGAAATAGGTCCACTGCACGGCTTCGCGCGCGTTGGATGCGGGTCGGCCAATGTCGAATCCATACGACGCCGCCATCGTCTTGAGGTCGGCGAGGGCGCGCATTTGGTCGGCCATGTCCATGCGCAACTGCATCACCGATTCCGACGGCCAGCATCCGTCGATCTGGGTGCGTTCTACCTTCTTGGCCGCAATCAGTCGATCCACGCCATACAGCGCCACCCGCCGGTAATCACCAATGATGCGCCCGCGACCGTAGGCATCCGGCAGACCGGTGATGATGCTTGACTTCCGGCACGCGCGAATCTCGGGCGTGTAGAGATCGAAGACGGCGTCGTTGTGTGTCTTGCGGTATTTGGTGAATATCTCATGCACCGTGGGATCAGGCTCGAACCCGGATGCTTTCAGGCCGTCCTCGACCATTTTGTTTCCGCCCGTGGGCATGATCGCACGACGGAACGGCTTGTCGGTTTGCAGGCCGACGATCACTTCGTTGTCCTGATCGATGTAACCCGGCCCGTGCGAAGTCAGTGACGACGGTGTCTTCGGATCCACGTCGAGCACGCCCTTCTTTGCTTCCTCGCGGAAGTAAGGCTGAAGTTTGTCCCACACAGCCATGGTCCGCGCGGTCGGCGCGAGGAGGAATGCTTCGTCACCGACGTACGGTGTTACGTTGGCGACAATGAAATTCCGCACGTCGATTTCGTGCTTCCATGATGTCCCGGAAAAATCGCGCCACACGTCGGGCTGCGGCGTGGCGGTCTCAGGCTTGATACTCATAGGGAAATGGAGGTTTTACCTTTTGAATCGTTTTGAAATGCGATGGGGTTCGCGTGTTGGGAGAGGCGCACCCGTGCGGGTGATTCCCTTTTCAGCAAAGGACCAGGTTTGCGGCCAGGCCTCCCTCGCTCGTTTCCTTGTACTTTGCTCCCATGTCCTTGCCGGTTTGGGCCAGGGTGGTGATGGTGGTGTCGAGGTCCACGCGGTGACGGCTCGCGATCTCGTTGGTCGCGATGGAATAGGCGATCCAGGCTTTCACCGCGCCAAAGGCACAGCGCTCGATGCAGGGCACCTGTACATAACCGGCCACCGGGTCACAGGTCATGCCGAGGTGATGCTCAAGTGCCGACTCGGCGGAGTTCTCGATCACGAGCGGTGAACTATCCATGACCTGGGCGATGAATGCCGCAGTCATCGCCGAGGCAACGCCGATCTCGGACTGACAGCCGCCCTCGGCGCCAGAGACCGTGGCGTTATGCTTGCACAAATAGCCGATCGCCGCGCCGGCCAGCAGTCCCTCGCGGGCTTTCTCCCTGGACAGCTTCCGCTTGCTCTCCGAAAGAGCATAGACGATCGCAGGCATCACACCGGCCGATCCGCCCGTGGGTGCGGTGATGACCAGATGGCCGCGGGCGTTCTCTTCCGAGGCGGCCAGGGCGAAGGCGGAAACTTGCGCGATGGCACGATCACTCTCGTATTTGTCATCCTGGGCACGCTCGAAGACAGTGGCTGCCTTCGAGTGTAACTTGATCGGTCCGGGCAACACGCCTTCCTTCACCGCGAGGCCCGCCTTCACGGTCGCGAGCATCGCCGCGGTGATCTTGTCGAGAAATGCATTGATCTGCTCCTCGGTCTTGCCGGACACCGCAAGCTCATTAGCCATGATAACCTGCGCGATCGAAAGCTTGTTGTCCTCGGCATGCTTCCGCAGTTCCTTCATCGTCGCATAGGGATACTTCGGAGCGCCCTTTTTCGGCGGCGTATAGCCCTTCCACTCATAGAACCCGCCCCCAGGCGAGTAATACTCCAGCTCCAGCAAGGCCTTGTCGCCGGCCATGAGTTTGCAAGTCATGGTGTTCGGGTGTGGGAATTCACCCTTGGGAGCGTCGTAGACGATGTCGGCCAGGGAGAGGTTGAAGGTCTTGGCACCGAGCTTGACGGGATAGGACTGGTCCGGCTTCTCCTTCATTTCGTCGAGGAAGAGCGGATCCACCGTGGCTGGCTCCTTGCCTAAGAGTCCCGCCAGCGAGGCGCGCTCGGTGCCGTGGCCTTTGCCCGTGGCACTCAAGCTGCCGAAAAGGTGGACCTTGAGACCGGTGGCCTTGGCGAGTTGATCAGCGGGCAACTTGGCACAGCGTTGGTAAAAGTCGTAAGTGATGCGCATCGGCCCAATGGTGTGCGAGCTCGATGGGCCGGGGCCGACTTTATAGAACTCCTCCAGGATGGTTATCACCGGGCCCTTGGACTTCTTCACGACCTCCAGGTCAGGCGAAAGTGTTGAGCCCATCTTGGGTTCCGCGGCTTCCTTGGCTGCTTGCGCCGCCCGCGCTTCGGGTGTCCAGGCGCGACCAGTCATCACCGCTGCCGCACCAATGACGGCGTTGCGCATGAGAAATGATCGGCGGTCGATGACGGTCGGCAGTGCTGGTTCCTCGGCCGAAGCGGAGTTATCTTTGTCGGAGGTGTTCACGGTTTGTGATCTTTCTTGGTTGTGGGGTACAGTTGTCGTTGGAGAGCGGTTCAACCTTCGTTTTGAATTCCATCGATGAATCCCTGCGCGCCGTTCTTCAGGTTCGCGGCGTTGGCCTCATCGGTGTCGATGTGCATGGCGAGGGCATAGCTCGGATCCACACGGACGAGCACGTCGCCGAAAACGAGTTCGCGGTCGCCCGTCACTCGCACCCGCACGATCGATTTGTCCCGCACGCCATAGCGAAGGGCGTCCTCGGGTGTCATGTGAATGTGGCGGAAGGCGCAAATGACACCGCGATCCACTTTGACGCTGCCGGCGGTGCCTTCGAGTGTGCAGCCGGGCGTGTCCGCGATGTCGCCGCTCTCGCGAATGGGCGGATGCACCCCGAGCTTGAACTGCTCGGTCATCGCGATCTCGACCTGCGAATACTTTCGCACTGGTCCGAGCACCCGCACACGCTCGATACGGCCCTTGGGCCCGACGAGGTTGATCTGTTCCTTGCACGCATACTGGCCGGGCTGCGAGAGGTCCGCATGCTTGGTGAGCTGATGCCCGGGGCCGAACAGCGCCTCGACGTGCTCCTGCGTGAGGTGCGCGTGATGCGCTGAGACTTCGACGAGAAACGCATGTTGCTTCTGCGCCTCGAGCACGCGGCTGATGTAGTGCCGACTGACGGTGCGCAGCGCTTCGCGCGCCATCATGCGCTCCTCATCCGTGGGCACCACGAGCACCGTTACCTTCGAGTCATCGGCGGAAATGCGCGCTGTCTCCTTGCCGTTTGCGTCGCGGTTGCGCTGCGTGTCGAGCGTGATGCCCATGCACTCCAGTCCTTGCAAGGCGAGCGCGCGGACTTCCGCACTGCCCTGGCCGATGCCACCGGTGAAGAGCACCACGTCCAACCCACCCATCGAGGCGACATAGGCGCCGATGTATTTGCGGACGCGATAACAGTAGGTCTTCAGCGCGAGCAAAGCGCGCGATTCTCCCTCGTCGGCCGCCTGGAGGATTTCGCGCATATCGCTGGAAATCCCCGAGATCCCGAGCAGCCCGCTCTTCTTGTTGAGCAGTTCATCAATCTGTGTGCCGGTCATCCCTTCTTCGCGCTCGAGGTAAGTCACCACGCCCGGGTCGAGGTCGCCGGAGCGCGTGCCCATGAGCAGGCCCTCCGCAGGCGTGAAGCCCATCGTGGTGTCTACCGAGCGTCCGTGATCCACCGCGCAGAGCGACGAGCCATTGCCGAGATGGCAACTCACCAGCCGCAGTTCATTGGGACGTCGCTTGAGAAACTGCGCCGCGCGCAAGTTCACGTATTGGTGCGACGTGCCGTGAAAGCCATACCGACGGACGGCCTTCTTTTCGTAAAGCTCGTAGGGCAGCCCGTAGAGATACGCGTGGGCCGGCAGCGTGTGATGAAACGCCGTATCGAACACCGCGACGTGCGGCACCGCCGGGAATAGCCGCCGCATCTCGCGAATACCGGCGACATTCACCGGATTGTGCAGCGGCGCGAGTGGGCTGAGCGCCTCGATCTGCGCCAGCACCTCGTCGGTGATCAGGGTGCCTTCCGTGAATTTTTCACCGCCATGGACGACACGATGCACGACTACACTCACTTCTCCCGCGCCGCCGATCACGCCCGTTCCCTTTGCTGTGAGCGCCGCCATCATCGCCTTGAACGCCTCGGCAAAACCGCCCTTCGGCAACTCCTGTTTCACCTCGCCCTGCGGCCCGCGATGCGCGTGCCGCGTCCCGTCAATACCGATGCGTTCCACCAGCCCGCCCGCCTGCCGGGACTCATCGGTCGTATCGTAGAACCTGTATTTGACCGACGACGATCCGCAGTTCATCACGAGCATCTTTTCCGGCCGCTCGCCCTTGAGCTGAAGACCGTAGGGATCATCGCCCTGGCGCAACGCTGCCGCCGCCTTGCGTGGATCGGACAGGACCGCTTTCATTCGCTCGGCAATCGTCCGCGAGATGTGCTGCACCGCGCCTGGCTCCGCCACGATAACGGACTGGAACAACGACACCGGAATCAGCAGCACCTCACACCGCGATTCGGCGATGAAATCCGCGATCACCGTGTCGCCGGTCATTAGCGCCATCTCGTTAAACGTGTCGCCAGCCTGCAATCGCGCGAGCGATTGCCGTGCACCGCCGTCCCCCAGCGCCGATACATTAACCGTCCCATTTAATATCGCGCCCAGGTGGGTGGCTTCCATCCCGGCGTGCATGATGGCTTCACTGGCCTCGAAGGACCCTGTGCGCGATCCATCAACCAAAGCTTGCAGGCGTTCCACGGAGAAGTCCCGGAATAGACCTGCCTTCTCCTTCAAAAAGGGTGCGATCTCCGACGAGTTCATCGGACCCTCCTGTCGAGCGTGATGAAGCCTGGGTGCTGCCTTGCGTGGATGGTCATGGTTTCTATCGGGGTTTTATAGGCAAATGGCAGCAGCCGCTCCGCCACTACGCGGACGTGCCGTGATGCGAAACGCGGATAGCTGTGCGCGCGAATGCTGGGGATGTCTTGAACCAAGAAATGCACCAGCTACCGCAGGCTTGCCTATCGGACCAAAGTCCTATGACTGTCGGGAATGGTGCATCACGATGGCTGGAAATCGGCCCCGCACGGGGCGCACAGGTTCATCGGACCAAGGTCCTATTTCCGTCCCAATGGTGACCTACCATGCTGCGCGCCGCCACTGTCCACGCAGCGCTGACTTTATGCATTCTCGATCGACTCGCGCCGAAGACTGATCGTGCTCGAACCGTCCTCTTGGGCGGCGGCGAAGCGCGCAAATTTTGCATGCCAGATCTACTCCACCTTCTCCAAAAGCTCTCTGTGCCCATCTTTCTCGTGAGCAGTATGCTCGCGATGGGGCTGACGCTGGATTGGCGGGTACTTCTTGCACCACTGCGCAACATGCGGCTTGTCCTGGTCGCGCTCGCGTTGAATTTCGTGCTCGCTCCCGCGTTTGCCTGGCTGCTCACCGTCGTCATCCCGATCGATCGCGGGCACGCCATCGGCCTGCTCCTGCTCGGCGGTGCGGCGGGCGCGCCTTTCCTGCCGAAGCTGGTCGAAACGGCGCGCTGCGATTTCACCCTGGCCGCCGCGCTGATGGGATTGCTGACGGCCGGCACGATTCTTTTCCTTCCCTTCGCACTGCCACTGCTGATCCCTGGCATGCAAGCCGATGCGTGGAGCATCGCGCGTCCTCTCCTGCTGCTCATCGTCCTGCCGCTCGTGGTGGGGATGCTGGTAAAAAGCGGCGCAGACACGTTTGCAGGGCGCGCCGCGCCGGTCTTTGGAAAAATCGGTAGTGCGAGCTTGTTGATCCTTTTCGTCCTGCTGGTCGCGCTCAATGTGCGCGAGTTGATCGGCGTCATCGGCAGCGGGGCCATCTTCGCCGCTCTGCTCTACTTCGCCGGCCTCTTCGTGCTCGGATGGATGTTGGGCGGTTCGAAACCCGAGGTGCGCGGCACTCTTGGTCTTGCTACTTCCGGGCGAAATTTCGGCGCGGCGCTTGTCCCCGCCGCTAGCAGCTTCCATGATCCGAAAGTCACTATCATGATCATCGTCGGCGCCATCGTGTGTCTGGTCGTAACCTTTCTCGCTGCCATCTGGGTGAAACGCCGGACGGCGCCCCATGGAGCCTGAATCGCTTCTTTATATGATTCAAACACAGCCAAGTCCGAACTTCGTCCCATGAACACGACACTTCCCAGCCACAAGACGAAGATTGTCGCCACCATTGGCCCGGCATCGGAATCGCCGGAAATGCTGCAACGCCTTATTCGCGCAGGCTTGAACGTCGCGCGGCTGAACTTTTCGCACGGCGATTTCTCGCAGCACGCGGAACTCGTCCGGCGCATCCGGGATGCCGAACGCGCGACAGGCCTGCGTGTGGCCATCATGGCTGACCTGCCGGGACCGAAGATGAGGCTGGGGAACATCCATCCGGAGCCGATTCAACTCTCCGCCGGCGACCGTTTCACACTCACCAATGAAGATATTGTCGGGGATGCGCAGCGTGTCTCGATGAGCTTCGAGCCGTTGCCCCGCGTGGTGAAACCGGGGAACCGGCTCTTCCTCAACGACGGCCTCGTGCAACTCCTCGTCGAGCGGGTCAGTGATCACGATGTCGAGTGTGTCGTCGCCGTCGGTGGCGAGTTGCGGTCGCGCAAAGGCCTCAACCTGCCTGGCATCAACCTCGGCATCAGCGCGTTCACCGAGCATGATCGGGCGTGCCTGGAATTCGCCCTCGGTGCCGGCGTCGATGCCGTGAGCCAGTCATTCGTCGAGAGCCGCGCGGACATCGATGCCTTGCGCAAGGCGGCGGCTAAGGTGGGCCGCCAGCCATTCGTCATTGCCAAGATCGAGCGTTCCGACGCGCTCGAGCATTACGACGAAATCCTCGCGGCCGCCGATGGCATCATGGTGGCGCGCGGGGATCTTGGCGTCGAAGTGCCCATCGAGGAGATCGCCTACACGCAGAAGCAGCTCATCGCGAAAGCGAATCTCGCGGGCAAGCCCGTCATCACCGCCACGCAGATGCTCGAGTCCATGGTATCGAGCCGCCTGCCCACGCGCGCCGAAGCCACCGACGTGGCCAACGCGATCCTCGATGGCACCGATTGCGTCATGCTTTCCGGTGAATCGGCCATGGGCAGATTTCCCGAGGAAGCCGTGACCATGCTGGCGAAGATCGCCGCGTTCACCGAGAGACATCGGCCGAGCGCACAACACGAGCTTCCGCGGCCACAGGCACACATGACTGGCGGGGAACGCATGGCGTCGCTCGTCAAGCACGCCTTGGAAACCGTGCCGTGCGATATTGTGCTCGTCCCGACCCGGGGCGGCACCACGGCACGCGGTATTTCGTGCTGCAAGCCGCCGGTGTGGATCGTCGCGCCGAGCAGCGATCCGGCCGCCTGCCAGCATCTCGCCTTTTCCTACGGTGTGCATCCGATCGATCTCGCTGAAGAGCCGGCCGACTGGCGGGAATTTGCCGGGCACTGGCTGTCCGAGCGCGGCATCAGCGCAACCCGCGTGATGCTTGTCGCCGGTCCCTCGCCGCGCAATCCCAGTGCCAGCCACCGCATCGAGCTCATGAACTTCGGTGCGTAGCCGGGCCACCGGTCCGTCCCTACTGCTGAGTCTCTTTCGGCCCTCCCGGTCGCGCGCCGACGATGCGGTGCCCTTCGAATTGCACCGTGACACTGCGCCACTGGCGCCAGCGCTCAACCTCACGCGGGTCCAGCCCAAGGCTGGCGGCATGCTCCTCAAGCGGCAGGGACGGCGTCACCCGCGGATCAAAATTGCGACGGAGCACCTTGCGGCGTTTGACTCCCCACACGGTGATCCAGATCACCAGGGCGAGGATCGCATAGACAAATAAGGAAAGCCGCTGCCACGCCAGAGCCCAGTTGTGTTCTTTGGCATGCGTCAGCTCGAAGATGGGATGAGAGAGATAATCCCACAACACGACGATCGCGAGGCGCAGCATGTAAGCCATGGTGAGCCACGCGAGCAGGGTGAGGAACCCATTGCGTGCCCGAATGTACCACGGCACTTCAGCGTGCGTGATCAAGGGCGGCCACCGGTGTTTGGATGGAGGTTTCATCGGAGGCCGCGGTCGGGGCTGATCCATGTGCCGCTCTGGCCGCGCGGACGCAGGAGTGTCTTGGGCAGAGCTACAGCGGCGGTGAAAGCCTGTAGCATCCAGAAGACGAGCGGATACCACACGACCCAGAAAAGCGCGCGGTGCACCCCGCGCTCGAACCGTGAGTCGAGCGCGACGCTGACGCCGGCTTGCAGGAGATAAGTCATCACCATGAGCGCGCCCGCCAAACCAGAAATCGCGTCGGGAAAGAGCGTAGGCACATGAGGCGGCATGAGGGTGACCTTGACCAGCCACACCAGCAAACCGATGCACACAGAATAGGCCCACGCGATGCTGGCGACATAGTTCAGCCAGATGGCCAGCAACCGCCATTTTCCACCGAAAAACATCGGTCGGGTTGCGTCGAGCACCGCTTGTGTGCCGCCGATTGACCACCGCAGCCGCTGGTGCCACAGACCTTTCAAAGTTTCCGGCATGAGGATCCAGCAGATCGCCTTTGGCTCATAGACGAGACGCCAGCCGCCGAGTTGCACGCGCCAGCTCACGTCCACGTCGTCGGTGAGTGTCTCGCGCGACCACCAGCCGATGTCCTGCAGCGCCCGTTTGCGGAAGGCACACTTCACGCCGCTCACCGTGAAGAGGCGGCCATAGACGGTTTGCGCGCGTTTGATCAGGCCAATGATCGAGGAGAATTCCCCGACCTGCAGCTGGCCGAGAATGCTCGCACGGTTGCGAATGCGAGGATTGCCGGTCACCCCGCCGAGCCTGGCGTCACATTGAAATCGCCGCACGAACCACGTGAGCGAATGCCGGTCGAGCATCGCGTCGCCATCGGTGCCGACAAGGATCTCACTGCGCGCGAGCAACGCACCGACGTTCATGGCGGTGGACTTGCCCTGGTTTTGCGCGAGGTGCACCACACGGAGTTGCGGGATACGCAAGGCGAGCGCGTCGAGAATCTCGGCGGTGCGATCGGTCGAGCCGTCGTTGATCGCAATGATCTCGAAGTCCGGATACTCGATCTCCGCGAGGACACCCAGCGTTTCCTCCGCTTGCGCCTCTTCATTGTGGCAGGGGAGGAGGATGGACACCGGCGGGTATTCGGGCAGCACGGGCGGGTCATCCGCCAGTGGCTCGTGGCGTTCGCAGAGCCAGCGGTGGAGCAGACCGCCCGCCATCCAATACCATGCCATCACAAAGGGGTAACCGATCGCGAAAGCTTTGATCAGTTTGGCAATCGGCATCCAGTCCATCGCGCTAGAATTTTACCGGGAAACTCGACGCGGACACCGTCGACTCGACGGCTTTCGCCCTTGGCCGATCTCCCACCGGATCGTCCATCGCCCAGCCGATGACCGAGCCGCCCCGGCGTTGAAAAAGGCGGGTGGCGCTGTTCAGATCGCGCTCCCGCGGAGGCTGAGTGCCGACGAACCAGAGCCCGCCGCGGCGGGCGAAGCTCGGTGCGAGCCAACCGAGTCCGCGGAGGCGTTCGCTGAGCCGATCCACGGCGCGGGCGTTCGGCGCGATCGGCACGAGCGTAAAATCGGCGAGGCCGCTCGGGCCGGTGGAAGGTGCCTCGGGACCGACGAGGATGAGGCGTAGCCACGGCCGGTAAGATTCCACGGCCTTGAAGGCCGAGAGGGCGAGTGCCGCCGAAGGCGCCAGATCCTTGCCCCGCACGGTATCACGCGCCGCGCGCACCTCCCATGGTGTCCCGGAGTTTTTGCTGGGAATGAGCGCGAGCTCGGGTGCGTCATCGATGAACAATCCTCCCGCGGAAACCTGCGCGCCGAGGTCGTCGAACAGCGCGCGAACTTTCGCGGGACTGCCGAGTGTCGCGAGCGCCGCGCTGCTCGGCAGCCGCAGATCGACGATGACCCTGGCGCGCGACTGAATTTGCCACGAGAGGCGCGAAAGGATGTCCGCGCGCATCGGCAGCTCGCGGTTGGGAAACCAGGTCGCTTCGATGCGTCCATCCGCGCCGATCACCGCAGCATCGAGAACGACGGCTGTCGCGCCGAGCGTCCGCAGGCGTTCGATGGCCTGCCCGAGGCGTTCATTCGTGCCGGCATCGTCGCCGGTCCAGAGTGTGGCGGGATTCAATCCCACGAGTCGGCGTGCATTGGGCAGCGCTTCGTGGAATTGAATGTTGCTCACCATGGTCGTCAGATTCGGATCGTGTGTCGGCAGATACCGAGAGAGCTCCATCGGCTCGTGAATGTTTGCCGGCTCCGGAAAGAGCGTGAGCGCAAATTCAAACCCGGCCTTGCGCGCTTCATCGAGGCCTGCCGCGTTGTAGCGACCGTAAGGCCACGCGATTGCCCGCGGCGCGCGCCCGAGCCGGCTCGCCAGCGCGTCGCGAGAGCGCGTCAGATCGTCGGCGATGCGACGGCGAAACTGCGACTCCGTCTCGTAGCCGCGGCCCGGCGTGTAGATGCGCGCGTTCCCCGCCGGTAACTCATTTCCCTGCGGATTTGCCAGCACGCCATGGTGTAGATCGTAACTGTGCGACGCAAACTCGACCAAACCCGAGCCAGCCATCTCGCGTATCTCGTCCCAGGAGAGAAAATGCTCCCGCGGGACCTGCAGCTTTCCGTAGTTCACCTTGCCGCCGGCCGGTATCTCGAGCCAGCTGCCGACGACGGCGATGACGACCGGAATGCGATACGCTAGCACCAGCGGAAAAAGGCGCGTGTAGAAACTGCGGTAACCATCGTCGAACGTAATGAGGACCGAGTGTTCGGGCAGCGGCTTCTTTCCGCGGCGCGCCGCGTCCACATCATCGAGCGAGATGGTCGTCCAGTGATTCGCGCGCAGCCATTCGAAGAAGCCGACGAGGCGATCCACCGTCACGGCTTCTTCATCCAGATCGCCCTTGAAATCGACGATATCGTGAAACGAAACGATGGCGAATTGATCCGCCGCGCGCGCCGGTGTGAGCGCGAGTGCGAAGAGAACGAATAGGAAGAGCAGGGTGCGGCGCAGCATCAGAAGCGGAGGTTCAGGCGGATATAGCCCTCGGTGGCGGGTGTCGGCTCGCCGTCGTACACAGCTCGGTTCCACCGCACACCGTAGCGCAGCTCGACCCACGGATCGTATCGAAAGAATTGCTCGTAGAGCACCGAGCCGGTCCATCCAGTGTCGAAAAATTCCTGCCAATACGCGCCGCCAGCCACAGTGAGGCGATGCCCGAAGATCCGCTCGAAATGGCGCCAGAGGATGTGCTCCGCATCGCAAGTGATCGCCGCGGAAAGATCGCGCCGTGGACTGAAATAGGGACCGTCGCTGCTGCTATTACCAGACGTGTAAATCTCGGGCCGGAGCGTGACGTCGAGGTGCGGGATATCCACGACTCTCTGCTCGAAAGTGAGATGCGCCTGGCCCCGGCGGTTGCCATCGGAGAAATCGTAACCGCTGACGCCGACTGCGAGCGACCGCGATTCGTGCCACTTGTAAGTCACGCCGAAGCTGGCGGAATTGGCGGTGATGTCGTTCAACACTGCCCGCATCGGTGTGTCGCCCGCAAAGTATTCGCCGCCGAGATCGAAACGCCAGTGATCAGTAGGCTCCCACACCAAGGCAAGACTGGCGCCGAGCTGCGAAATGTCGCCTTCGTTGTTCCAGCCGATGGCCTCGACGCTGAGATCCGGGAGCGCCAGCTCGACGCCCGCGCCATAGCGATAGCGCAGCGCCCGGCCTTCCGTGACCTGCGCCGTGTGGTGCTCCCATGTGCCGACGAAGCGCCAGTATTCCGCCAATGGAGGGGTATAAAGGCGCGCGTTCCAGTCGGTCCCGGAGCCCGGCGAATTGTTGGTCTCATTCACGTCGCTGCTCCCGCCCTTCTCCTTGTTCACCTGAATCTCGGTCTGAAATTCAAAGGCGTCGTGCGCGCGCAGATCGGTCTGGAGCCGGAGAACATCGATGTCCGTGGGAAAAATGTCGGCCAGTTCCGCCACGCGCGAACGCGCTTCGGACCAGGCGCGGCGGCGAACGGCCGACTCCGCGAGCGAGACCTGCACACCCTTGTCCTCCGGTGCGAGACTCACGGCGATCGCGATTTCCTCGGCGCTCCGGCGCGGCCAGTCCCGGCCCGCTGCCACGTCGCCGAGGACCTTGCGCAGCCCGGCATTCGCCGGAGCCGCCTCGGCAAGAGGCAGCATCATCTTCCACGCGACGCCTGGCATGTCGGCGAACGACCGGGCCTGGACGCTCAACACTTTCGCCTCCAGCCATTCGGTATTGGGCTGCAGCCCATTCTGCTTCGGCTCGCGCATGCCGGGCTTTTCCAGCGCCACGATTTGATCGGCCTGCTGAAATGCGGCCGAGAACTTCTCCTCCTCGATCAGTGCAAAGAAGCGCCCGATTTTCGCCTCACGCAGCGTGGGGTCGGCGCGCAACACTTCCTCATAGCCGCGCCGCGCATCCCGGGGGCGCCGCAATGCAAGCAGCGCGTCCGCCTCCGCTTCGCGGACGTATGGCGGAATGGTGTCGCCGTTGGCTCGCAACGCCTCGGTCTCGCGGACCGCTTCCCGCCACCGTTCGCGGTTCCGCAGGGCCACGACCCGGTCCCGTCGCAGGCGGGTCACCAGGCCCTGGTCGGGCTTCCGCGCGGCGCTCGCTTGAGCGAGCAATTGATCGAGACGGGCCAGCGCTTTATCGGTGCCTTCGAAGCGCCGGCGTGGGTCGTAGGGGCTGACATCGTGACCCCAACGGACGAGTTCTCCCGCCTGGCTTGCCTGCGACGCGATCGACACGGGACGCTGATAGAGTGCGGTGGCCGTCGGCGCGCCGAGATGCACGAGCACGCCGGACATCGCTGCCATGGCTTCCCGATTTTCCGGCTGAAAGCGGAGCGCATGGCCGTAGGCTCGCAAGATCCCAAAGCGATCGCCCTCCCGCAGCGCAGCGTAGCCGAGCGCCAGCCAGATCTCCGCATCGTCCGGCTGCGTCGCGGCCCAGGGCTCGAGCAAGGTCCGCGCTTCCCCACTCCTGCCTTCGTCCACCAGGATCAACCCAAGCAGTTTCGCCCAGGTCGCATCGACCGGATAGCGCCGCTCCGTAGCGCGTGCCCAGCGCTCCGCATCCGCAAACCGCTTCTGGTCACGGTAAGCCCGGATGATTGGTCCGAGAACATACTCCGGTGGTTCGCCATCAGCCGCCTTTTCGAAGGCATCGGTCGCCTCTCGACTTCGCCCGACCCACGTATAGACGACGGCAAGATCATACGCCACGAGTTGATCCTCCGGCGCGGTCTTCTGCAATTCCTGCAGGGCGGTGATGGCGTGGTCTGTCCTTCCTTCTCTCGCCATGGCGACCGCCTCTTCCCGTGTGATCGCTTCCGCCGCCAATAACGGACCGGCGGCCAAACTCAGGCTCACCCCCATCGCCACGACTACCCGGACGGAATGCAGTCTCCGCATAGTGGTTGGATGGTAGGCATACGAAAGCGCGGCGACGGGTAAACGAGGCAACCGGCAAGGTGGTTCGTCCCTCGGCTTCCAGCACGGTATCTGGAGGTGAACGAGGCAAATATAGGACCAAGGTCCGATGGCGTCACCCGTGGGCAAACTCGCACGATCCCGGCATGAGCAACCTGATCGTCATTGGATTTAACAACGAAGCCGACGCATTCGAGATGCGTGCGGCCCTCGCGAAGCTGCAGGCACAGTATTTGATCGAGATGGAGGACGCGGTCGTTGTTACACGCGATGCCAAGGGCAAGGTGCAGTTGCATCAAGCCATTAATCTGACCGCGGCCGGTGCGGTCAGCGGTGGATTCTGGGGGATGCTGATCGGAATGCTCTTCCTCAATCCGCTGATCGGCATCGCCGTGGGTGCGAGCAGTGGTGCATTGTCCGGTAAACTCTCAGACATCGGAATCAACGATCAATTCATGAAAGACCTGGGCGCGACCCTCACGGAGGGCACTTCCGCACTGTTCGTGCTCGTCCGCAAGTCGACGCCTGATAAGGTGCTCGAAGCCCTCAAGCCCTTTGCCGGCAAAGGCCGCGTGCTCCAATCCTCTCTGACCAAGGACAAGGAGGACGAGCTGCGCGCCTTCATCGGAAAGTAACTCCCTATCCTAAATGAAACTCCCGGATGTCATTAAAGCTGCTCATCGCCTCTCCAAGCCTTACTGCGTCACGAATGGTAAGAAATTTCGGCTCAAGGATTTCGATCCGGACGACACGGGCGAACTGAAGGCGGAAGATAAGCCACGCGCAAAGGAAGCGCTGCAAACGGGTATCGAAGCGCTGGCGCAATTACAGGACGTTCTTTACGCGCAGGATCGCTGGTCGTTGCTGCTGGTCTTCCAGGCCATGGATGCAGCGGGCAAGGATGGAACGATCAAACACGTCATGTCGGGGGTGAACCCGCAAGGGTGCCAGGTTTCTTCGTTCAAGGCGCCGAGCAACCTGGACTTGGATCACGACTACCTATGGCGGTGCCAGAAGGAGCTGCCGGAGCGCGGACGCATCGGCATCTTCAATCGCAGCTACTACGAAGAAACGCTGGTCGTGCGGGTCCATCCGGAGTTTCTCGCGGGACAAAAGTTGCCCAAGATATGCGTGACGAAACACATCTGGAAGGAGCGCTTTGAAGATATCCGGGGCTTCGAACGTTACCTCCACCGCAACGGCACCATCGTGCGCAAATTCTTCCTGCACGTCTCGAAAAAGGAGCAACAGAAGCGCTTTCTCGCCCGGCTCGATTTGCCGGAGAAGAACTGGAAGTTTTCGGCCAACGACGCCAAGGAGCGTGGCTTTTGGGACGATTACATGGTGGCCTACGAGGACACGATTCGCGAGACGGCAACTGAGGATTCGCCGTGGTATGTGGTGCCGGCGGACAACAAATGGTTCACGCGGGTGATCGTCGCCTCGGCGGTGATCGATGCACTCGCTTCCTTGAACTTGGAATACCCGAAGGTCAGCGCGGCCCAACAAAAGGAACTCGCCCAGGCGCGGAAACTTTTACTCGAGGGCAAATGAATGCTGCCACAGCGGCCGGAGGCGGATCGCGCTGGCGCGGGATCATTCCCGCGGCCCGCTGGCTGCGGAGCTACGATCCAGCGTGGCTGCGCGGTGACATCGCCGCAGGGGTAACACTCGCGGCCTATTTGCTCCCGGCGGCGCTCGGCGATGCATCCCTGGCCGGCCTGCCATCCGAGGCGGGACTCTATGCGTGCTTGTTCGGCGGGTTGGTATTCTGGCTGTTTTGCAGTTCCCGGCACACGGCGATCACCGTCACATCGGCAATTTCGTTGCTCATCGGCTCGTCGCTGGGCGCTTTGGCGGGCGGCGATCCTGCTCGCTTTAGCGCGATGGCGGCTTGCACGGCGCTGCTCACGGCGGCGATCGCCTTCCTCGCGTGGCTGGCCCGTGCGGGTTCGGCGGTGAACTTCATTTCGGAAAGCGTCATGACCGGATTCAAGGCCGGCGTCGCGCTGCACCTCGCGAGCACCCAGTTGCCAAAGCTCTTCGGGGTGAAGGGTGGGCACGGCGACTTTTGGGAACGGATGGGCGTGTTCTTTCAACACATCGGCGAAACCAACCCCACTTCGCTCATGCTCGGCTGCGCCGCGCTCGCTCTCCTCATGCTCGGGAAAAAGCTGCTTCCGAACAAACCGGTCGCGCTCTTCGTCGTCATCGCCGGCATCACGGTGGCGACGTTCATCGATTTTGGCCCGCACGGCGTGAAGCTGTTGGGCGAGGTGCCGCGGGGCGTGCCAATGCCTTCGTTGCCCGCCGTGCATTACGAAGACCTGCGCGAATTGCTCCCACTCGCCCTGGCTTGTTTTCTCCTTGGCGCAGTCGAGACGGCGGCGATCGGACGGATGTTCGCCGAAAAGCACGGTTATCGTCTGGATAGTAACCAGGAATTCCTCGCCCTGGCCGGTGCGAATCTCGCCTCGGGCCTCGGTCAGGGTTTTCCGATCAGTGGCGGCATGTCGCAATCCCTGGTCAATGAAAGCGGCGGTGCGCGCACTCCGATTTCCGGCCTGATCGCCTCAGGAATCATCCTGGTAGTGGCGCTCTTTTTCACCGACCTGTTGCGCAATCTGCCGCAGCCGGTCCTCGCAGCCATCGTCCTCATGGCTGTCGCCAGTCTCGTCAAAGTGAAAGTGCTCAAGCGGCTCTGGCGGGTCCATCGCGGGGAGTTCCTCGTCGCCGCCACCGCGCTGCTTGGCGTGCTGGGCGCCGGCCTGCTGAAAGGGGTGCTCGTCGGTGCGGTCATTTCCATCGTGCTGCTCATCCGTCGCGCCTCTTCGCCACACGTCGCCTTCCTCGGCCGCATTCCGGGCGTACGTCGCTACTCGGACCTCGAGCGGCACTCCGGCAACGAACCCTCGCCGGGGGTGCTCGCTTTTCGCGTCGAAGCCGGAATCGTCTATTTTAACGCCGAGCACGTCTTCGACACCGTCCTCGCCCGCCTGGAAGCTACCCCGGAACCGATCCACCTGGTCATCTGCGATCTTTCCACTTCACCGCAGATCGACATGGCGGCTGCACGCATGTTCCTCACTCTCCATGCGGAACTCATCAAGCGCGGTATTGGTTTCCGTCTCGTGGAGGCGCGTTCCAGCGTACGCGACATGCTGCGCCTCGAGGGCGTCGAAGACAAAGTCGGTCGCGTGGACCGTTTCACGATGCTCGCGGATGCGATCGACGCCTTCCAAACCGAAAAATCCGCCCCTCGATGATCGTACGTACCTCACACAACCGAGTCCTGGATCCACTCGAACGCTTCTCCGAGATCGTCTTCGGTCTCATCATGGTGCTCTCCTTTACCTGCGCGATCAGCATCGCGGAGGCAGCCCGGGAAGATTTGCGCGCGATGTTGATCGGCGCCCTCGGCTGTAATCTCGCGTGGGGCATTATCGATGCCGCCTTTTACCTCATCGCCTGCCTCACGGAACACGGACGCGACGCCCTTTTGCTCCGCAACGTGCAACAGTTTCACGACTCGGCAGGGGCTCGGCAGACGATCGTGGAAGCCCTGCCTCCTGGATTTGCCGAGGCTCTGCAACCCGGTGATCTCGACCGCATCCACTCGCATCTAAAGCAGCTTCCGCCACCCGCCGAGCGGCCGAAATTGACCGCCGGGGACTGGCGCGGCGCGGTCGGCGTTTTCCTGCTGGTCTTCCTCTCCACGCTGCCGGTCGTCGTGCCATTTATATTCATGCACAACGCCCGCCTGGCCCTGCATATCTCGAATGCGATCGCCA
>JBGGMZ010000073.1:0-39876 GCA_041287745.1 Chthoniobacter sp.
GCCTTCGAGAATAAGGAATTCGAAAAGCCCGCGGTCATCGTGCTGAGGGACGCCCCACTCGGTGTCGTGATAGTGAATATTCGGCTCTTCTCGCGCCCAGCCGCAGCGACATTTTTCGGTGCTCATTCCGCCATTTTCGCCAGCGTGCGGTCGACACCAGCAAAAAGTTCATCGATCTGCAGCCGAGTAATGATCAGCGGCGGAGACACGGCGATGAGATCGCGAATACCGCGCACGATCACACCTTCTTTCCTCGCCAGCGCGGCGGCCTTCGCCCCAAGCGCTCCCTTGAGTTTCGCTTTATCGCGATCCGGCGGCAGCAACTCGAGAGCGCCGATCAATCCATGCCCTCGCACTTCTCCGATCAACGGATGTCCCGCGTAGCCGCGCAGCTTGTCCTGGAAATAAGGCCCCACATCGTCCCGCACATGCTCCACCAGCTTGTCCCGCTCGATCACGCGCAGATTCGCCAACCCCGCGGCGCAAGTCGTGGGGTGGCCGCTGTAAGTAAATCCGTGGGCGAGATAACCGCCGTGAATAAGCACTTCGGCAATCTCCTCCTGCACAACGGTCGCACCGAGAGGTAAATAACCGCTGGTGAGTCCCTTCGCCAGCACGAGGATGTCGGGTTCCAAATTCCACAACTCACTCCCAAACCAACTACCCAACCGTCCGAAGCCGGTGATCACTTCGTCCGCGACGAAGAGGATATCATATTTGCGCGCGAGATCACGCAATGCCCGCAGATAGCCGGCTGGCGGCACGATTACACCGCCAGCGCCCTGGATCGGCTCCGCAAAGATCGCCGCGATGGTCCCCGGATCTTCCCGCACGATGATCCGCTCCGTCTCCTCCAGACACCAGCGGCCATACGCATCCGGTTCGTTCTCCTTGTCCGCCGCATACGCGTTCGGCCCGGGAATTTGCACAAACCCCGGCAGCGGCAGATCAAATGGCGCGGTGCAACTCGGCAGCCCCGTCATGCTCGTCGTGGCGAGGGTTACGCCATGATACGAAAAATTGCGCGTCAGGATTTTCGATTTCACGGATTGTCCGCGCAACTTGAGATAACCCCGAATGAGCTTCAGCGCGGTCTCGTTGGCCTCCGAGCCGGAATTGGTAAACATCACATGTCCCAGCCCGCGCGGCGTCAGCGAAGCAATCTTATCCGCCAGCTCAATCGCCGGCTCCGTAGTCGTATTGAAAAAAGAACAGTAGTAGGGCAGCCGGTGCATCTGGTCGTTCACCGCGTCGATGATCTCCGCGCAATTGTAGCCGACATTCACGCACCACAACCCGGCGAGCCCATCGAGTAGCTTCTGCCCGCGCGCATCCCACACGTAGACCCCTTCTCCACGCACCATGACATGCGTGCCCGTTGCGTGCATGTCCTCATGATTGGTGAAAGGATGCAGGTGATGCTGCGCATCCAGCCGCGCCAGCGATTCGGGAGAAACCGGGTTGCTCATCTTCTCCACAATGAACACCCATCCGAAACCTTTGCCAAGCGGCAGTCCGCTGTTCATCTTGAAGTAGATGTCATGGCCCGTGACCACCCGCGACCTCGCGCCAGGGGATGAAAAGTCCGCCCTGCTCGATCTCGCGCGGTTCGAACTTAAGCGCATCCGCAGCAACGACGATCCGCTCTTCGAGCGAGCCTACGAGCGGCTTTGGGAGGAATTCGGCCCGAAGGATGAAATGGAGCAGCGCGACGTGCTCGACGGGCGCTTTCATCTCGGCCAGCGGTTCCTCTACGAAATGGCCCTCGTGCGCACGGGCGGTGCATTCGCCGCGGTGCGCGACCACACCGCGGCGCTGACCCGCGATGGCCGTCACGGGATGGTCCACCTTTCGCATAATCTCGTGTCGCCCACCGCCCGGCGTACCGGTCTCGCGGGCTGGATGCGCGCACTTCCCATAGCCACCGCACGTGAATGCCTGGCCGCCAATGCCGCGCCCCCGGGCGCGCAAATCACATTGCTTGCCGAAATGGAATACGCACAGGCGGAAGACCCTGCCCGCCTGATCCGCCTGCAAGCCTATGAGCGGGCCGGCTTCCGCAAAATCGACCCGCAAGTCGTACATTACTTTCAACCGGACTTTCGCCCATCCAACGTGATCGACGCCAGTGGCGGCGCGCACCCCCTTCCCTTCCAGTTGCTCATTCGCCGTGTCTATCGCGAGCACGAGAGCGCAATCCTTGGAGCCGAAGTGCGGCAACTCGTGGAGACACTCTACGACATCTATCACTCCCAATTTCGTCCGGCTGACCTGGCACATCCCTCTCTTACCCTCGATAGTTACCCCGCGAATGATGCGGAGATCTCGCTCCTCCCTCCGACCCAATGCTGACCGCCTTTTATCATCCGGGTTACGCCGCCCCTCTCGGTCAGCACATCATGCCGATCCGAAAGTTCGGCCTCGTAGCCGACGGCCTCCGGGATGCGGCAGGCATCAAGCTCGTGCGGCCGGATCCCGTGACGGAGCAGGACTTGTTGCGCGTCCATACTCCGGAATACATCGAGGCCATCAAAACCGGTGAACCGCGCGACCTGGCGCAATCACAAAAATTCCCTTGGTCACCGGAACTCTACCCCAGCGTCTGCCTGACCAGTGGCGGCTGTCTCGCGGCCGCCAGGCAGGCCTTGCGCGATGGGGTCGCCACCGCGCTGGTGAGCGGGTTCCATCATGCGAGCGCCGATCACGGCGAAGGCTTCTGCACTTTCAACGGGCTCGTCGTCACTATCGATGCTCTCGTCGCAGCCGGCGAAATCCGGACGGCGGCAGTGCTCGACATGGATTTGCACTACGGCAATGGCACAGCGCAACTCGCGGCGTCGCGCCCGCACCTCTTCGCGCTCTCCCTCTACGGCAACGACTACTGGGACAACTTCAGCTACCGCGATGTCACCGAGCGCCACCATGCGGACGGCGCAAATCACGTTTCCTTTTCATTGCCCGCCGCATGCAATCGAGCCACCTTGCGGGGAATCATGGAACAGGCGTTACCCTTGCTCGCCGAACGGAAACCGGACGTGTTGCTCTACCAGGCTGGCGCAGACCCTTATTTCGAAGATCCCTACTCACCGCTCGCCCTCAACCATGAAGACCTACAGGCCCGCGATCGGCGCGTCTTCGAATTCACCAAAGCCCACGGCATTCCTGTCGCGTGGGTGTTGGCCGGCGGCTACACCAGCGACGTAAGCAAGGTCGTGCGCGTTCATCTCAATACCTTTGCCGCGTGGCGGGAGGTCTACGGTGGCTGAGCGCTGGACGAACCTAAGCCCGGGCGATCTCTCCGTACGTTTGCCGGAGGTGGTCGCGGGCGATGTGGCCAAATGCATGGAACGCGCCAGCGCAGTCGCCCCTGGCTGGGCGCAGGTGTCTTTGCACGACCGCATTCAAATGATGCGTGCTGCGCAGACTGCGCTTACCGACGCGAAGGAGGAATTGGCGCGCGGCATCGCCATTGAAACCGGAAAACCGCTGATCGAATCGCAAGGTGAAGTCGGTGCGGTCATCGCTAAAATCGATTTCACCATCACCGACGCCGAGGCGTATCTGGCTGAGCGTAGCGATCTGGGCGGTGCACAGGCCGCCATCGTGCGCCAGCGTGCCCGCGGCCCTGCTGCCGTGATTGGTCCGTTCAACTTTCCATTGCACCTCGGGCATGGCGCAAATGTCGCGCATCTTCTAGCGGGAAATCCCGTCATCTACAAACCGTCTCCGCTCGCGGCCAATGTCGCGGCACGTTATGGCGAGTTGATCGCTCCGCATTTCCCCTTTCACGTCTTTCAAATCCTGCAAGGCGGCGCGAATGAAAGCGAAGCCTTGTGCCTCAACCCTGCGGTGCGCGCGGTTTGCTTTACCGGCTCTGTGCCGGTGGGGCGCACGCTGGCGCAGAAACTCGCGGGCGATCTCTCCAAGGACGTCGCGCTCGAACTCGGCGGAAACAATTCGCTGATCGTCTGCGCAGACGCCGATCTCGACAAGGCCGCCTCAGCTGCCGCGGATGGCGCCTGCCTCACGGCCGGCCAGCGTTGCAATGCCACCAGCCGCGTCATCGTCGAGCACCGTGTCGCCGGGGAATTCATGCCGCGCTTTCTCGCCGCCTTGCAAGCGTACGAACCGGGCGATCCCCTGCTCGCCACGACAAGGCTCGGCCCGCTCATAAGCGCTGATGCCGTGGAGCGCTACGAGCGTTTGTGCGACCGAATGAAAGGCACCTGGCTGCTACAGGGTAGCATCGAGCCGGTCGTCGCCGGCAAACGTGGCCACTATGTGCGCCCGGCGGCAATTAAACGTGAGGACAGCGGGCACAACGACCCTGAGTGTTTTGTGCCAATCGTCAGCGTCTTTATCGCCCGGGATCTCGACGAAGCCGTGCGCCTGCAAAGCGCCACTCCTTTCGGCCTCACCGCTTCCGTTTTCACCCGTAGCGAAAGGACATTCCGAAAGCTCGGCGAACAGCTCGAGGTCGGCAATCTCTACGCCAATCTGCCCACGACATTCTCTCCCTCCACACTGCCTTTCGGCGGCTGGCGCGACTCCGGCAATGGGCGGCCCGGAGGCCGCGGCTTTATTCGCTTCGCCACGCGGGAGCAATCTGTGCAGTTCACGGGTTTCGAGACGAAATGAGGAATCCGCTTCAAATCATCGCGTCGCTTCCCCCCGCATGATCACAGCATGAGTTCCGCCGTTTCTGCGCGCCCTCGCTTTCGTCTGCCTTCCGGCATGGCGCTCATCAACTGGCTCTGCGGCGGATGGACGGCGCTGATCTTCGCCTTTCTCTATCTGCCGATCCTGCTGCTGATCGTGTATTCGTTCAACGCCACGGACTTCGGAGTTTCGTGGGCCGGCTTCACATTCGATTGGTACAAGAAACTCTGGAGCAATGCGCCGCTCATCGAGGCGCTGAAGAACAGCCTCATCATCGCCAGCATCACCACAGTGCTTTCCGTTTTTCTGGGCACGAGTGGGGCGTGGCTGTTGCATCGTTATCGTTTCCCGCTGCTCAAGACCGTCGGCACGCTCATCTTCGTTCCCATGGTCATCCCCGAGATCATCATGGGAGTCAGCCTGCTGATCTTTTTCACGGTCATCAGCGCTCCGCTCAACAACTGGCTCGCTCACTTCAGCGAGGCGGAGTTCGGCCTCGGTTACGCCACCGTCATCATTGCACACACGACTTTCTGTTTCCCATTCGTACTAGTCGCGGTGCAGGCGCGACTCGCAGGCGTGGACCCCTTTCTTGAGGAAGCCGCGCTCGATCTCGGCGCGCCGCCGCTGAAGGCTTTTTTCCTGGTGATGGTGCCATATCTCCTGCCTGCCATCGTCTCCGGCGGGCTCATGGCCTTCACTCTCTCCATGGACGAATACATCGTCACGATCTTCACCACCGGACCGGAATCGCAGACTCTCACAATCAAAATTTTCGGCATGGCGAAGAAAGGCCTCGACCCCTCACTCAATGCCATCTCCACTGTGTTTGTCCTTGCGACGGCGGCGCTGGTGGTGCTTGCTGAAATGGTCCGCAAAATCAACCGCTGACCTCTGTTCGTCACCCACCTCAGAAACATGAAAACGATCCGACTGCTTTTCGCTTTTGCTCTCTTGGGAATCCTCGCCGCGCCGCTCCACGCAGCGCCGAAGAAAAAGGCTGGCCTCAACCTCTTCTGCTGGTCGGAATACGTGCCGCAGGAAGTGATCGATGGCTTCACGAAAGAAACCGGCATTAAAGTCAATGTCGAGAACTACGCGTCGAATGAAGAGATGCTGGCCAAACTCCTCGCCGGTGGTGCGAAGTACGATCTCATTCAGCCTTCGGAATACACGATCGAGGCGCTGGCCAAGGCCGACAAACTCGAGGAGCTGAATCTCGCCAACATTCCGAACATTAAAAACCTCGCGCCGGAATTTACCAAGATGCCGCACGATCCCGATGGCAAATACAGTGTGCCCTGGATGGCAGGCTCAGTCGGCATCGTCGTGAACACGGCAAAGGTGAAGACGCCGGTAAAAGGTTACAAGGATGTCTTCGACGGCTCGCACAAAAAGCGCATCGTGGTGCTGAATGACAATCGTGAGATCGTTTCCTGGGCACTCAGCTTCCTCGATCATTCGGTGAATGATATCACGCCCGAGACCCTCGAGAAGGTGAAGCCCGTGCTCAAGGAATGGCTGCCGCAGGTGAAGGTTTATGATTCGGATTCTCCGAAGACCGCGCTGCTCAATGGCGACGTCGACCTCGGCATCGTGTGGAGTGGAGAGGCCGCGATCCTCTTCAAGAAGAACAAGAAGTTCCAATACGTCCTCCCTTCCGAGCACGCCCATCGCTTCATCGACAGCCTCGCCATTCCGAAAGGCGCAGCTAACAAGGAGAACGCGGAAAAGTTCATCAACTACATCCTCAAGCCTGAGGTGAGCGTGAAAATCTCGGAGGCCTTCCCTTACACCAATCCCAACGCCGAAGCGCGCAAGCTCCTAAGCAAGGCCCAGCTCGAAAATCCCGCCAGCTATCCGCCCGGCGATCCGAAACTCGAGACCTTCAATGACATTGGCAAGCTCGCGAAGGATATCGACAAGCTGGTGACGGATTTGAAGGGCAAGTAATCCCTTTCACCCTTCCCTGTTCTCTGTGTCATCCTGAACGAAGTCGAAGGATGACCCGAGGGGGGCGGCAAAAGGCATGATCGCCACCACCCCAGTCGCCTCGGAAGCACCTTCCAACCAGCGCCGGCCGGGCTTTCTCGGCTGGCTGTTGATGGCCCCAATGCTGCTCTGGCTGGTGGCATTTGTCGTGGTGCCCACGGCCATCCTGTTCGTCTACAGCTTTTGCCAGCGCGACGAACTCGGGCAGGTCGTCTATCAGTTCTCTTGGGAAAATTACCGGCGCATCTTCATCGATTCCGACACCGGGCAATTCGGCACGGTCTACTGGACCATCAGTCTGCGCTCCGTCATCTACGCGGCACTCACCACGGGCGTATGTCTTCTCTTCGGCTATCCGGTCGCGTGGTTCATCGGGCGCGCTCCCGAACGGCGGCGCAACCTTCTCCTCACGCTCGTCATGATCCCATTCTGGACGAGCTTTCTAGTCCGCACCTACGCGTGGATCACGATCCTCAGCACCGAAGGCCTGCTCAATTCCTTCCTGCAATACACGCATCTCATCTCCGAGCCCTTCGAGATGCTTTATACGCCCGGCGCCGTCGTGCTCGGGCTCATTTATAACTACCTGCCTTTCCTCATCCTGCCCGTCTACGGATCGGTGGAGAAACTCGATAACACTCTCATCGAGGCTTCCTTCGACCTCGGCGCGGGCCCACTACGCACCTTTCAACGGGTGATTCTGCCGCTGACCTGGCCCGGCATTGTCGCTGGCATCCTGCTCGTCTTCATCCCGGCTATCGGCATGTTCGGCATTACTCAGCTCATGGGTGGCGGCATCCAGCCGACCATCGGCGAGGTCATCCAAAATCAATTTCTGCAGGCACGCGATGCGCCTTTTGGTGCAGCGCTGGGCATGACTCTCGTCGTGCTTTTCATCGTCGTCTTCTGGTTTACCTCGCGCCGCCAGCGCATCGCCTAATTCCAAGAAGCCGCTCCGTCGCGCCCCTTGTCATCCACGACGCGTTTTCGGATTCAGAAATATCAGCTGATCAATTCGTCTCCACCGAGGCCGTCATGATCGCCTTCTTCTCCACAATGGCGGGGCCTACAGCGAGCGAGCGCAGCACGATGACCCGACGCGCGATCAAGCGATCGCCCAGTCGAACGTAATCCACTGTCACGGGCACCCCCGCCTTCAACATCACGAGCGGCACGGGCGCGCCATTCTCGTCCATGAAAGTAGTGGTCGACGAAGAGGAATAACGTACCGGCTTATCCCCTTGTTCCGGACGAATGGCGATGGAGCCCGAACTAAAGGCGCTCACCGTCCCAACACTCTGCACAGTCGTGGTGGGCACTGCGGTCGGTTGAGCATGCGATACATCGACCTTCGCCACACTGAACAAGATAGCGGCTACACCAATGGTCAGGATCTGTTTTGCTTTCATGGGATGCTTCGTTGAAATCTTTCGATCGCTCGACAGCAGGATCGCCGGACGACGGGCTACTGGCTGTCTGGAGGCAAACTTCACTCCGCAAGTTCATCCGGAATGACGCCACACCGTTATCTCTGTGTAAGTGGCCGACTTGTCAGACCACCCTCCCCCGGGCTATCTTCCAGCACACCGCCGGAGTGGCGGACTATTTATGCCAAACGCATTGGTCATCGGCCTCGGGGGAGTTGGTTCCGTCATTGGGCGCAAGCTCCATGATTACGACTGCTTCGACCGTATCATTCTCGCAGACATCGATCCGACTTACGCCCAGGTCCTGCACAATGCGACCAAGCGAAGCCGATTCGAGGTGCTGCAGCTCAATGCGATGGAAACGGGGAAACTGGCAGCCGCCATGGCGGAGCATAAAATCGCGGTCACCCTCAATGGCTGCAACTGCTACACGAATTACTCGGTTCTCGAAGCCTGTCAGCGCGCGGGCTCCCATTACATCGACATGGCGGCGGATATCTACTCGGCGCCCGGAGTAAAAAAGGCACTCAAGAATTCCTTCGAGGCGGAGATCGAGAAATTCAACCAAGCCTATCTCGAGAAAGATCTCGCCGGGCTCCTGTGCCTCGGTTGCGATCCCGGTGCAGTCAATATCTTCGCCCGCTGGGCGATGGATCGCCTCGACACCGCGACCAGCATCCGCGTGCTCGATGCGGACAACGCCGAGGTCCGGGGTTACCGCTTCGCCGTGCTCTTCTCACCGGAGACCCTGTTCGAGGAGCTCAATGCCATCCCCTATTTCGTGAAGGACGGCAAGGTCACCGGCGGGCGCCCGCTCGAGACGGAGGTCGACTGGTATCGTTTCCCGGATCCCATCGGCTTGCAGAAGACATACGCGGTCGCCCACGAGGAAGGCGTCTCGCTCGGCATCCATCCACCCTTCGTAGAGAAAGGCGTGAAATACTCCGTCTTCAAATACTCCATCTCCGACCAAATGGTGAATGTGGCCAAGTCCATCGACCTGCTGAATCTGGACATTTGGAAGAAGGTGAAGGTCGACGGCGTGGAAGTGTCACCCATCCGCGTAGCTACCGCGAACCTCCCCAAGCCCGCGCAACTCGGCGCCACCGTCGAGGGCTATTCCTGCGTGGGCACAGAAGTGCGCGGCACCAAGGAACGCAAGCGCGTGGAGTATTTCATCTACACGATGGATAGCCATCGCGACACTTACGAGAAGTGGGGCTACTCGTTGACCGTCGTCCAGACCGGCATTCCGCCCGCGCTCGCTGCGCGACTGCTCGTAACCGGCAAAATCAAGGAGCGTGGAGTGATGATGCCCGAGGCAATGGACCCGGAACCTTTCATGGAGAACTTCTCGCGCGAGGGCCTGGAGATCTTCGTCGAGAAGCGCGAGGTGGAGCGGATATAACGCAACCGACGACGATCACCGCATCATTCGCCAGTGGCGCCAGACTCCGCCGATGGAGCGGGCTTCCGGCGCGTAATAGTGCGCGAAAACTCCTGCGATCATCAGGCAACCCATGATCATCACAACGGGCTTGATCGTCTCCCGGAGCACGCCACCTGTCCACCAATCGAGCTCCTTTTTGCGCAGACGCTGATAGAGCGCCGTGATCAACACCGCATCGAGCAAGACCTCGGCGAGCAACGCTTCGCCTGCAGGATCATCCCGCCGATCGCGATTGCCGCACCGGTGGCCATGGCGACGGCGGCCACAATCGCCGCGACGATAAGGCAGCCTTCGAACTCCAAACATTGGCTCAGAAAATCCAGCAAGTTCGACCAGCCCCGCCACTCAGTTGGATCACCTTCCGGCGTTCGTCCGCGCCAGACGGATTTCCTCGTACTCACCTCGTCATCAAGCGGATCGACTTGGGCCACTTCTTCGTCCATGCGCATGGTGGAACGTTCCAGTTCCGCCCACAACCGCACCAGACCGAGGAAAACGCCCCACGCGAAAAGCACCGCCAGTGGATAGCGCAGCCACATCTGCTCGAGACCCGCCTTGAGCAACAGCACGGACGCGAGGAACCCGGCCAGGGCGGTGACAAACATGATGCCGCTGATAATGCCCCGCGAGATTCCTCGCCGACGCAAATGACCGCGCACCCTTCCCAGCAAACGACCTCTCAGCTTTTCTTCATCCATCGCCTTCACTTACGAAAAAACCAACTCAACAACGACAGCGCGATGCTGATGAGGATGCACGTGATGATCGGGAAATAGAACGTCGAGTTCCCTTTGCGAACGAAGATGTCTCCGGGCAATTGCCCCAGTCCGCCGAGACCCCCGGTCTTCCACAAGATCGCGCCGACGATCACCAGCGCGAGGCCGAGAACGAAAAGCAGTTTACCGAAATCGTGCATGAATTATTCCTGCCTCGGGATGCGGTTCCCCGCAACGAAATAGGAATGGTGCGCTATCGCGCTTCAACGGTGCGCTTGATGTGATCGAGCACGCGCTGGTGAATACGATGGATGATCGCATCCGACATCGGCACCCAATAGCACGCGGGTGACAGGTCGTGGTGATACCAAGTCGTGCCTTCCAAGATCGTTTTCCCATCCCGCTCGATCAACCGAAACTGCCCTCGTTCCGAGATCATGAAGCCATGTAAGTGCGGTGCATCCACGTGCTCGTAGAAGGACAGTTCCTTCATCGGCGGCGGATAGGAACTGACGTTAAACGCAAGGCGCATCGGCTCTTCCCACGCGGTGATCGGCTCTACGAAGTCGCCCGTCGAGAAAACGCAGTAGCGCACCGCACCCACTCCGGTCCCATCGATGTGCGCCTCGGTCGGATAAGCGATGCCACCCCGGAAGATACCCGTGGGAGCCTCGGCAATTTTTGGAAAGGCGATCACTACGGGCCAAACGCGCTTCGCCGGGGCAGCGATCTCGACACGAGTCGTCACACTGCGCAATTCCGGGGGAGGCCGGTGCGCCTGCTCGACTACCGTCATGCCGGGCAAGGTCACGATCAGCGCCATGGGCACCGCCGTGCTGCGCGGTCGTCGCGAGATTTGTCCCACGGCCACCCCAAGAGCCGCGCCTACCAGCGCGATCGTGAGCGTAAGCGGTAGAGCCATGAGCAGACACAACGCGCCATCAAGGGCGATGATCATGATTCCCGCCCCGAGCAGTAAGACGCTCAGCACGACTTTTCCATACACGATCCAGAATGCGATCTCGCGGCGGAACGAAGAGCAAAACGCGGAGAGAAAACTGACCAGCCACGGCAGGCCGAGGAAAAGGCTCCAGCCATAGTTTTTCAGGAACCGCACGCTAAAGACGGCGAGGACGAGCCCAATCACCGCTGGTGCTACGACGGCGAACCAGCTTTGATTCAGAGTGCGCTGGAGACGATCCACGGAAGTTGTTTTGGCAGTCATCGGGTTTCCCTCGAGTGTGCGCTGGCCCGCATTCTTTGGACGAGTTGCCGGGTAGCCTCCGGCCACGCGGGATAGCGGAATTCGAAGCCGCCCTGCAGCAGGCGGGAGGGCACGACGCGCCGGCTTTTCAGCACGAGTTCAGTTTCTGTCTGCAAGAGCCACGTGCCGATCTCCAGCAACCACGCTGGCGCGGGCAACCCAATGGGCACATTCCACGCGGCTCGCAGGTCGCGCATGAATTCGGCGTAGGGCAGCGGCGCGGGTGCGGCGAGATTGACAACGCCATCGATATCTTCGTGCTCGATCAGCCAGCGGACGGCGCGAATGAAATCCTCCTCGTGAATCCACGAGACGAATTGCCGCCCATCCCCCGCCCGCCCACCCAGGCCGCAGCGCACGAGTCTGGAAAGCGTGGCGAAGATGCCGCCGGCGTCGGGACTCATCGTCATGGCCGAGCGCAGCTTCACCTTGCGAGTGCCGGGGGTATTCGCCTCGTCGCAGGTGCGCTCCCAAGCTTGGGCCACCTCGATGCTGAAACGCCAATCCGCCGGCGCGTCTGGCTCGGGACCGCCGATGATTCCGGTGGCTTCGTCGTTCGCTGCGTCGTAGCGGTGCGCATAGATCGTCGCCGTGCTCGCCTGCAACCAAACGCGTGGTGGCTTTCGCACACAGCCAATCGCCGCGCCGACGGCGTGCGTGGACTTCACCCGCGAGTCCATGATCTCGCGCCGCTGGCGGGCGTGGTAGCGGCAGTTCACGCTGCGACCAGCGAGATTGATCACCGCGTCCGCGCCGTCCAGTTCCACCACCCACGCGCCGAGCTTTTCGCCGTCCCATGGCAGGCATCGCCACGGCACACAGCGGGGTTGGCGACTGAGGACTACGACCTCGTGGCCCTCGCCGTGCAGCGCCCGCGCCAGCATCGTGCCGACCTGACCGGAACCTCCTGGAATGATTACTTTCATCTCAGCGGACCTCGCAATGACCGCCCGGTGCGCACTGCGTCTGCGCAGGGAACAGCGCGAGCTTGCGCTTTAGTTCCTCGTGGCTTTTCGCCTTCCGAAGCCAGTTCGAGATTTTGTATCGGTTCGCCGATACCACCTCGCACAGTCGACGGGCCAGCGAGAGCAGCGCCGGATGGGCGAGCCGCAGCGACCATTCGCGATATTCCTGCAGCGCCCACAGGCACATCACCCACGCGGCGCCGCCCCGCCATACGGCGCCCGCGTCATCGATCACCACGATTTCCTCCTCCGGGTGCAATTCGCTCAAAGCGGGGAAGCGGCACTCCGCCTCCGGGCTCTGCAAGGGCACGAAGACCAGCGGCAAAAAGGCCGGCTGCCGCCCCAGCCACAGGCGGCAGCGTCGGCAGAACTCGCACTCGCTATCGTAGAGAATGTAGAGTGTCTTCATGACTCGACCTCATTTCGCAACCGCGGTGTAACCTTGCGGCGGGATCGGTGGCGGAGCGCTATGGATCAACGCGCGTTTCCGCATCTTCGAGAAGACGTAGAGATTGAAGAAGTGCATGCCGCCGAGGATGAGCAGCACCGCCCCGACCTTGGTGCTGAGTGCCTCCAGCAGTTGCTGGAGATCGGCCGCCTTGTCGCCGTACTTCAGAGCCAGCGTCACATAGCCGATATTGATGAGATAGAAGCCGACGACCAGCAGGTGATTGATGGAATCGGCCAGCGGTTCATTGCCGTGGAAGGCGTCGACGAGGAAGAGCCGTCCATTCTTGTGCAGCGTGCGGGCGACCCACACGGTGAGGGCCACGGCGATGACGAGGTAGAGGATATAGGTTCCAACGATATAGTTCATGGTTTTCCTTTCTTTTCTTTTTGTGTTTTCAGTATTTTATGAAACTTAAGACCAAATAAAAAGCGCGGTTCATTTGAGGAACTTCAACGCCCACGGGACGATGCTGCTCTGCTCGGAGCGGACGACCTTGCTCAGCACGCCATCGGCCATCTCCATGAAATCGCAAAGCGCCTTGGTCTGGGTGGCGAAGCTCTTCGCCTCGGCAGATTTCAAATCGTCCACCCGCTCGATGCAGTCCTTGAGCACGTGGATGGCCGGGCGGATCTCCCGACGCTTCCGTTCGCGCACGATGATGCAGAACATCTTCCAGACATCCTTTTCGGCCTCGAAATACTCTTTGCGCTCGCCCTTGCGGACCACACTACGGACGAGGCCCCAGCCGACCAGTTCCCGGAGATTGGTGTGCGCATTGCCGCGGCTGATCTTGAGCTCTTCCATGACCTCGTCGGTCGTCAGCGCGCTGGGCGTAATAATGAGCAGCGCATGGATCTGAGCCATCGTCCGATTGATCCCCCAAGCATTCCCGATCGCACCCCACTGGGTCACAAACTCATCCCGGGCCGCCGCGAGTTGGACCGCTTCCGCAGAGTTGGCTGGATTCGCTTGCTTCTCCATTTCGTATTTTCAGTATTTAGTGAAAGTTCGCTTTTGGCAAGAGGAAATGTCGTGCATACCCGCCACCTTCGCCCACGGGATATTGGAGATCCTTCGACTCCGCCCATGATCCCGCGCTCCGATCAGGATGACAGTCTTTTTGGTAGCGCGTCGCTAACTTCGAAATGTCTCAGGAGATCGCTGCCTTCACGACCTTCCCCGCGATATCCGTCAGCCGGAAGTCGCGGCCCTGGAAGCGGTAAATGAGCCGCTCGTGGTCGAGGCCGAACTGGTGCAAGATGGTGGCGTGCAGGTCGTGCACGTGCACGGGATCCTTTACCACTCCCCAGCCGAGATCATCGGTCTCACCAATCACGGTGCCGCCTTTCACCCCGCCGCCAGCCATCCAAAGCGTGAAGGCAAATGGATGGTGATCGCGCCCGGTCACCTTGGCGTACCCCGGGCGGTTCTCGCCGAGCGGGGTGCGGCCAAATTCGCTCAACCACACGACCATGGTGGAATCGAGCAGGCCGCGCTGCTTGAGATCCTTGAGCAACGCCGCAATCGGCTGATCAGCCATGCCGGCATTCCACGGCAACTCGACGTCGAGATTGGAGTGATGATCCCACGAAGCGTGAAAGATATTCACGAAGCGCACGCCGCGCTCCACCAACCGCCGCGCGAGCAGGCAATTCTTGGCAAAGCTCTTGTAGGAGCCTGTGCCCCCGCCGCGCGCCGCCTTGATCGTCGGCTCCTCGCGCTCGAGCCCATAGGCTTGCTTCGTCTCTTCTGATTCACCGGTGATATCCATCAGCTCCGGCGCGCTGGATTGCATGCGGAAGGCCAGCTCGTAGGAGGCGATGCGGCTCGCGATCTCCGGGTCGCCCACTGCTTTCTGATGCAGCGAGTTCAGATCCTTGATGGCATCGATGCCGTAGTGCTGCATCTCCGCGGTCACGCCCGGCGGATTGCTCAGATTCTGCACCGGGTCGCCCTGGCTGCGGAAGAGCACGCCCGCGTAGCTTGTTGGCAGAAAGCCGCTCGCCCAATTCTGCGCGCCCGCACTCGTGCCGCGCCCGGCAGTGAGCACCACATAGCCCGGCAGGTTGTCGCTCTCGCTGCCCAGGCCGTAGGTGACCCACGCGCCCATGCTTGGGCGACCCATGAGCGGCGAACCGCAATTCATCATGATCTGCCCCGGGTGATGATTGAACTGCTCGGTATGCATCGAGCGGATCATGCAAATATCATCCGCGCAGGTGGCGAGATTCGGTAGCAGGTCGCTGAACTCCATGCCGCTCTGCCCACGTCTCTCAAACTTCCGGTGACTCGCCAAAATACGCGCCGTGTCCTTTTGCAAAAAGGCGAAGCGCACATTCTTCGTCATCGACTCGGGCAGCTTCTGGCCATCGAGTTCGAGCAGCTTCGGTTTGGGATCGAAGAGATCCATTTGCGACGGGCCGCCCTCCATATAAATGCAGATGCACGCCTTGGCCTTCGCCGGGAAATGCGGAACGTGCACCATCATCGGGCCGGTGCCCGCCTCGGCGCGTGGCGCGAGGAAACCATTCTTTCCGAGGATAGAGGCGAGCGCGAGCCCCCCGATGCCGCTGGCGCTGGTGGTAAGAAAATCGCGCCGCGTCCGATTTACCCATTCGTGGAGATCGAGATCAGGTTTCATGACTTGGATTTTCGAAGGGCGCTAGGGGCGGGTGATGAGTTCATCCAGATTCAGCAAGACGCGGCCGATCGCGACAAGCGTCGCCGGGCCTGCGGGGTCGCCGTCGTATTTTCCGCCGAGTAATTTGCGAGCGGCTTCGGGATCACTGCGGAAGGCCTGGCTTTGCTGATCGCAATACTGCTGCAAGCGCGCCAGCTCCGCGGGTTGGGGAGGCCGTCCGAGCACGAGTTCGAAGCCATAGCGGAGTTGGTCCGGCGTGGTGCCCGTCTGCAGCGCGATCCGCCTACCCAAGCCCCGCGCGCATTCCACAGCGGTGCTGTCGTTGAGCAAGGTGAGCGCCTGTAGCGGAGTATTGGATCGCTCGCGGCGCGTGCAGGCGACGTTGGACTCGGGCGCGTCGAAGGTCACGAGCATGGGGAATGGCACCGTGCGCTGGAAATGAATGTAGAGTCCGCGGCGATGCTGTTCGTCAGCGGAGCTTTCGGTCCACTTCAAGCCGCCCGCGTAGGACAGCGCGGCGAGATCCGGCGGCAGCGGCGGCTTGATGCTCGGGCCGCCGATCTTCGGATTCAGCAAGCCGCTCACGGCGAGATTCACATCGCGCACCGCTTCCGCTTCCAGCCGGAAACGCCCCTGCCGCGCGAGCAGGACATTGAGAGGATCGCGCTGGGCGAGATCATCCCGCCAGTTCGAAGACTGCCTGTAAGTAGCAGACAGGACGATTTCCTTGATGAGCCGTTTCTGACTCCAGCCGTGCTCGCGAAAATCCTCGGCCAGCCAATCGAGTAGCTCCGGATGCGATGGCTTGTCACCGCGCGTACCAAAATCATTTTCCGTGGCGACAAGCCCCCGGCCGAAGAGATGCCGCCAGATGTGATTCACCCGCACGCGCGGTGTGAGCGGGTTCTCGGACGAGACGAGCCAGCGTGCGAGATCAAGTCGATCCGCCTTCGGTCCGCGCGGTTGCAAGGGCGGGAGAAAGGCCGGCGTGCCCGGCTGCACTTCATCGCCCTTTTGCAGAAAGTCCCCGCGGATGTGGATGTGCGTGGAACGGGTGTCCGCTGCCATCACCGGCGCCATCGTGGGCTTGAGCACGGGCTTGGTGGCTTGGTGGACCAGCACCGCTTCGTTTAGCTTGCGGCCCTCGTCGTCCGCGATTTCAGCAAAATAGCGAGTGAGCTTTTTCCACTGCGCCTCGGTGCGATTGTCCGCTGGGGTGTGGACGATTTCGCGGATCGCATCCGGGGTGAGATCGGGCGTGAACGGGGCGGCATCCGTCGTGGCCGAGATGCGGAAGTGCGACATCACACCCTCGGTGAAAAATTCCGCGTGCAGCTCGAAACGCGCGCCTTCCGGAAGATCGAGCGGCTGCGCCAGTTCGAAGACAGCGACATGCGAGGTCTTCGCCTGCTTCTTCACCGTCCAGTGCGTGGTACGATCGTCGTCGATGATCCGCTCTGCGCCTTTCGGGTCGTCGGCAAAGTCGACCGCAGCCCGGGCGAAATTCACGCGCTTCGTCTCTCCGCCGGGCAACTCGATCGTGGCGTAGAATTCCGAGAGCCCGAACCCGGCATCCTTGCCGCTGCCCACATTTTTCCCGGCATCGGCCAGGGCTTCCAGGCGGAAGCCGGTGGCGCCGCGGGGCGGAGCGACCGCAATGCGATAGCGCGTACGGACGGCATCGCGCGGCCGGGCGATGATCGAGCCATCTTTCTGCGCCGTGAATTGCTCCTCAGCCCCTTCCATGATCGCGGCGAGACGCGCCGGCGGCAGCACCTGCCAGTGTTCTGCAGGCAGCTTCAACGTCGACTCCCATTCGCCGAGACGCTCCGGCGTAATTTGGGCGAGATAAACCTGCAGCGGCTGCTCGAGCTCGGTGAGTTTCTTCTGCCACACCTCGGTGGAGGCCTGATGCTCCGCCAACTCTTGCGCGGTCGGCTCGGGTATATCGCGTTCGGAGGCGTTATTGAAGAAGCTGTAGAGCTGGTAGAATTCCTGGTGACTGATCGGGTCGAACTTGTGCGAGTGGCATTCCGCACAGCCAACGCTCAGCCCCAGCCAAACCGTGCCCGTGGTGCTCGTGCGATCGACTGTCGCTTTGCAGCGAAACTCCTCCTTGTCCACCCCGCCCTCGCGGTTCGTAAGCGTCTGCCGATGGAAACCGGTCGCCACTTTCTGCTGCTCGGTGGCGTCGGGCAGAAGGTCGCCGGCGATCTGCTCGATGGTGAATTCATTAAAAGGCAGGTCGCGGTTGAAAGCCGTGATCACCCAATCGCGGAAGAGATAGGCGTAGGGACGCGCGAGATCCTTTTCGTAGCCATCGCTATCGGCATAGCGCGCGAGATCCAGCCAATGGCGGCCCCAGCGTTCGCCGAAGTGCGGCGAGGCCAGCATGCGATCGACCAGCCGCTCGTAGGCATCCGGCGCGGAATCGCTGACAAAGGTCTCCACTTCATCGGGCGTGGGCGGCAGGCCGAGGAGATCGAGCGAAAGCCGGCGGGCCAGCGTCCGACGGTCGACTTCGGGCGAAGGCGTGATGCCTTCCTGGTTCAGTCGGGCGAGAATGAAGCGATCAATCGGGCTGCGGGCCCATTCGACGAGATCGGCAGCACCGGCCGCCTTCGCCGGTTCCGGCACCGGCGGCGCCTTCACCGCGTCGAAGGCCCAATGCAGCCGATATTCGGCGCCCTCGGCGATCCACTTCTTCAGCAACTCCTTCTGCTCCGGCTTCAGCGTCTTGTTCGCCTTGGGCGGTGGCATCACGTCATCCCGGTCGCTGGAGCAAACGCGTGCGATCAGTTCACTCGCCTCCGGCTTTCCCGGCACGATCGGCACCCCGCTTTCGTGCTCTTTCAGCGCATCGTCCCGCACATCGAGCCGCAGCTTCCCCTTGCGGTCCTTTTCATCCGGCCCGTGGCAGTGGGTGCAATTCTCGGCCAGGATAGGCCGGATATCGCGATTGAAATCCACCGTGCCCGCAGCCTGTGCCAGGACAGGAGAAAGGGCGACCGCTAGAAGCAGCGTCAGAGCGAAATGGGGGAAACGCATGGCAGGAAAGGCCTTAACCATGCGTTATCTGATGCAGTTGCCAAATCTTAGAGACTCTGGGCGCCTTACGTGTAGGCGTAAGGCGCAAGCAACCGCGAAGGCGTTGAGCCGCCTTGTTCGAATGACCGCAACGCCCTCTACGAGCGCCAGTGATTGCCGGCCTCACTGCGGCGTCCACCGCCGCTGCGAGATCCGCCACCACCACCACCACCGCGACTTGAGCGCTGGCCACCTCGTCCACCGCCGCCACCACCACCGCCGCCACCACCACCGCGGTTACCGCCTGCGTTACCGCGGCCTTGGGATTGACCGCCACGTTGTCCGCTAGGACCACGAGGAGGGCGCGGGGGCTCGGGCGGAGCGGCGCCGGCGTAGTCGAAGCCATCCAGTCGGCGGCGAGGGAGGCCGCGACCGATGAAGCGCTCGAGGCTGCGGAGGTCGCCGTGTTCGTCGGGGCAGACAAAGCTGAAGGCGTCGCCCACGGCATTGGCGCGACCGGTGCGGCCGATGCGGTGAATGTAATCCTCGTTGGTCATCGGAAAGTCGTAATTGATGACGTGCGAGATGCCGTCGACGTCGATGCCGCGGGCGGCAATGTCGGTGGCCACGAGCACCCGCACTTCGCCGGCCTTGAAGCCAGCCAGCGCGCGCAGGCGCTGGTTTTGCGTGCGGTTGGAATGCAGCGTGGCGCTCTTGATGTTGCTCGACTCGAGCTTGCGCGCGATGCGGTCGGCGCCGTGCTTGGTGCGGCTGAAGACGAGCACGCTATCCATGCCGGGCTGGTTCAGCAGGGCCACGAGCAGTGCGAGCTTGAGATGCTTCGGCACTTCATAGGCGACCTGCGTCACGGTCTCCGCAGGATTCGAGCGGCGGCCTACCTGGACGGTCGCGGGATTATGCAGGAACTCGTGCGTAAGCTTCTCGATTTCGCCCGAGAGCGTGGCGGAAAAGAGCAGCGTCTGGCGCTTGCGCGGGAGTTGCTTCACGATGCGACGAATGTCCGGCAGAAAGCCCATGTCGAGCATGCGGTCGGCTTCGTCGAGGACAAGGAATTCAAGACCGGTGAAATCACCGTGGCGCTGCTGCATGAGATCGAGCAGGCGTCCCGGGCAGGCGATGACGAGTTCAACATTGTCGCGCAATGCCTGGATCTGCGGGCGCTCGCCCACACCGCCGAAAATCGTGGCCATGCGGAAGGGCACATAGCGGGCATAAGCGCGCGCGTTTTCCTCGATCTGTGCGACGAGTTCGCGCGTCGGCGCGATGACGAGGGCGCGGACCTTTTTCCCGCTCACCGGTGGACGGCTGGCGAGAAGCTGGAGCATGGGGAGCACGAAGGCCGCCGTCTTGCCCGTGCCGGTTTGCGCGATGCCGATGACATCGGAACCCGAAATGATCTTCGGGATGGCGGCGGTTTGGATGGGCGTGGGCTCCGTGTAGCCGGTATCCTTGAGGGCGGAGAGGAGGCGGGGTTCGAGACCGAGGGCAGCAAAAGGCATAGAGAGAATTCTGGATTAGATGTGAATGTGACCAACGTGCGGAAGCATTCGCGCACTAGGAGCGACATTCCGCGGCGCCACGAGTGGCGCGAACCGGGAGGGGCGCGGACTATGCCCCAGATTTGCAGGATAGCAACCGACTTCTATTCCCCGGGATCGTTAACGTCGGCCGGCCAAACCGCCGCACTCACGGACGAAGGATCGAAGAAATGAGCCACGGATTACGCGAATGGGCCGGAAATTCTTTCACCGTGAATAGGTGCGAATCGAAGACGAATTGGCCCCTCACTCGTGTTCACTGGCGCCCACTCGCGGCTCACACTTCATCGCGTGACCGCCTGTGACTCGCCGCCCCGAGGCCGGCGTCTATTTGATCTGGCTGTAGTTGGCCACGATCTTCTGGCGCCAGTCGATGGCGCGCTGGTTCCATTGGTTAACGGCCATCGAAGTGAGGGCGTTGTCGTTGCCCTTGGCATGCGCTTTACCTTGAGCGATGGCCTGCCGTTCGCGGTCGCGCTCCACGATCGCACCGACGGCCTTGGCCGTGCTTCCGCCGTGGAGGCCTTGCTCGAGGTTGTCTTTTTTCGCCGGTGCCTCGAGCTTTCCGCCGCCCTTGACCGCGGCGGAGGACTCCAGGTTACCCAAGGTTTTTTCCCGGTCTTCCAACGCGGCGGAGATGACATCGCAGGTGGCCACGGCCGCTTTGAATTTCCCTTTTTGATCGTCGGGCGCCGATTCCTGCTGGCCGATGAATTCCTGCCGCAGTGTGATGATCCGCCCCGAGGATTGCGCCAGGAATTCGGAGTTGGATTTATTCACGGTCCGAACGAGTGCGAGAAGATTGTCCAGGTCGTTGATATAGGGAGCGAGCGCCTCCACCGGGTTCGCCGGATTCGGCGCCGCCGGGGCGGCGGGCGGCGGACCACCCTTGCCCTTTTTCTTGGCCAAAGCTCCGCTCGGCACCGCAAAGACGAGAGCCACCATAAGACAAATTGGGAGAAACGATTTCATTCGATGATGTTCCTCAACCGCACACTGGCAAACAAGCGCAAATCCACTGAGAGCGGCCTAGGAAATTAGGATTTCCGGAGGCTCTCGCTGGCGTTCTGAACGCGATCATTTATCCTCTCCCAATGCCGAGAAGGAAGACCGCTCCACCCCGCCCAACCAAGGCCGCGCCGCGTCGGCACACGGTGGGCCGGCAACTCGTGTGGGTGGACCAGGGACCACTGCGGCGCACGGCTGCCTCGGAGTGCGGCCGGGCCATGGAGCGTCTGGAAAAGGCGCGCGCCGAGTGGCGGCGATTTGAGCGCGAAGACCAACCGGCATTTCAGCGCTGGAAGGCGGCGACTCTCGGCCCGCTCATGAGCCGCCTCCGCGAAGTAGAGGCGCTGGTGCGACAAAAGGAAATGCTCGTGCAGGAAGTCGAGCGGGAGATGTACCTAAGCGGCTCGCAGAGCTATCGCGCCTCCTACGCGCGAGTGGAGAAGCGGCGCAATGCTCCGGCGGAGGAAGCCGGCCCGCGCGGCAGGCAATCACCGCCGCACGAGGAGAGCCACGCCGGCCGGCACGAAGAAGAGGAGGAAGAGTTGGATGAATTCACGCAGGAACTGCTCTTCGAGGAATTTCTCCGCACGTTTCTTGGGATGAATCCCGACCGGATGAGCGACCGGCAATACGCGAAGATGTTCGCCGATTTCAAAGCCAACGTGCTCGGCCGCGAGCGCCCGGAACCGCCGCCGAACGAACGGAGAAGGCCGGAGCCGGACTTCGCGCCCGAACCTCCGAAGCCCGCGGCCGACCGGGTGAAAGAACTCTATCGCCTGCTCGTGCGTCGGCTACATCCCGATATGCGGGCGGATAACAATGCCGAGGTCTCCGCCATCTGGCACGATGTGCAGGAAGCCTACACCGCGGGCAATGTGGAGCGCCTCGAGATGCTCCTCGCCTTCACCGATATCCAGTCGAATACCACCGGCGAGCATACCAGTCTTTTCCAGATGCAATCCGTTCTCGCTGAGTTGCGCAGCGCCTTCACCGCCGTGCAGCGCACCCTGCGCTCCGCGAAGAAGGATCTCGCCTGGAATTTCGTCCGACTCCGTGATCGCTCGAAGATGGAAACACGGCTGCGCCAGGAGATGGAAACGACTCTCACTTGGCACGAGGACCAGCTCCGCCAGTTGGAGGCGTTGATCGCACAATGGGCAAAGCCCGCGCAGCCCCGCCGTGCGACGAAAATGGAGCAGGCGGATTTTTCGTTTTAGAGGGTGTTCACGTATTGAGTTTGGAAACCATCACGGTATCCGAATCGCGCGGTAGCGTTTCCAAAGCATGTCATTCTGAGCCTGCGAAAGCCGAGCGCAGCGAGACGCCTATGGGACTGTGGGGCAAACCTCTGATCTTTGGCGGCTTTCCTTGAGAAGAGCGATTTCACAGATTGCCCCATTTCTTCCGCAGGCTGTCTCGCTACGCTCGGCTCTTCGCAGGCTCAGGATGACTGTTGTTTTTTGGATGCGCCGGCGCGCCGACCGAACCCAATTCGCCAGCAAAACGATTCGCCTGAGGGGCGCCGAATGGCGTGTTTCGCATCGACCCCGGCCGCCAATGAAAACTTTCTCCAGCTAGTCCCCGAAACTGATCCCCACGGCGCGGCAGGTCTGTACCATCTGGCAGTCTGGCTGGACGAGCTTGATGCGGTGCACGGCCTCCAGGATGGGCACGCTGAGCACCTGGTAATTCTGGTAGCTCACCATCTCGCCGAACTTGCGCTCGGCGATGAGTTCCACCGCCTTCACCCCGAAACGAGTGCCCAGGATGCGGTCGAGCGTGGTGGGCGCGCCACCGCGTTGCAGATGGCCGAGTACGCAGGTGCGCGTCTCCTTGCCAGTGCGTTGGGCAATTTCATTTGCCACGATTTCGCCGACACCGCCGAGCTTCACTTCGCCCGAGGCCACGCTGCGGGCGTGCAACTGGCCGGCGATCTCTTTGGCGCCTTCGGCTACCACGATGAGGGTGCTCAGGCAATTGTCCGCATCGCGCCGGCGCACCGCTTGGGCGACACGCTCGTGATCGAAAGGAATCTCCGGGATGAGGATGATATCCGCGCCACCTGCGAGGCCGCCGTAGAGGGCGATCCAGCCGGCATGGCGACCCATCACCTCGATGACCATGGCGCGCTTGTGACTCGATGCCGTGGTGTGGAGGCGATCGAGCGCATCGGCCACGCAGGCCACGGCGCTGTCGAAACCGAAAGTCATGGCCGTGGCCTCGAGATCGTTGTCGATCGTCTTGGGCACGCCGATCATCGGGATGCCCGCCTCCCAGAGCTGCTGCGCGGTGGTGAGCGAGCCGTCGCCGCCGATGGCGATCACGGCATCGATCTGCAGCCGCCGCAATGTCTCCCGCGCCTGCTCGATAATCTCCTGCGGAATCCGCGCCTTGGTCCCCTCGCCGACCTTGGCCACAAAATGGCCGCGATTGGTGGTGCCAAGGATGGTGCCGCCGAGTTGCATGATGCCCGCGGTACGCGCCGTAGTAAGCGGAATGAAATCACCGGGCGGCAACAACCCTTCGAAGCCATCCACAAAGCCGAACACTTTCCAGTTACGATTCGTGGCTGCCCGAACGACACCGCGCAAGACGGCGTTGAGCCCCGGACAATCACCACCGCTGGTCAGGACTCCGATTCGTTTGGGTATTTCCATGAGTGCTTCAGCGCGGCGGTTTCCACCCCTTGGTCGGACGACCGGCGGCAGACCACGTGTCGTAGAGCTGCCAGCCGCGAGCCATCAAAGATTGCGCGAGAGGAAACCGATTCGTGGCGCCGAGCACGACGACATTGAGGCGGCGGGGCGTGATGAAATGCGTTTCGCCTTCCTGGCGGCTTTCCGGCGTCCTCGCGGCGGAGATGATCACACACTGCCCAGCACGCGCGGTGGTGCCGGTCTTCACGCCATCGATGGCGTTGATGCCGAGCAGCTCGTTGGTATTGCGCAGCAGGTAGGATCTCTGCCCACCGGCACCGAAAATGGTGATCTTGCGCTCATGTTGCGAGACATAGAAACGGAAGGCGGAATTGCCCATCGCGTAGGACGTGAGCCTGGCGAGATCCGCCGCGGAGGAATACGGGTCTGAGCGAGAGAGATTGTCGAGACCGTGAGGGTTCAGGAATTTCGTATTGATCATGCCGCGGGTCCGGGCGAGCGCATTCATCTGGGTGATGAAGCTATCGACCGGGCTGGAGCCTCCGCCGATGGCCTGCCCGACATGAGCAGCCAGCGTGAGCGCGGCGACGTTGTCGGACTGCATGAGCGCAGCGTAAAGCAGGTCGCGCAGGGAGCAGCGGTCGCCGGGCTGGAGACCGGTGCCCTGGCCGGCTGCAATCTGTGCCGCGTCATCGGGGACGGTGGCTACCTGGCTGAGGTCGGACTTGCTGGCCTCGCTCCAGTCGAGCACGACCATCGCCGTGGCTACTTTCGTGAGGCTGGCGATAGGCAGCTTCTTGTCGCCCTTATACTGGTCGAGGATGAAACCGGTGGTGCTATCGGCGATGACGAAGGCCGCGGCCTCCTCGGCCCGGACGGGAACAACCGTCGCCAGCAACGTGATAAACAGCGCTACAACCGCGAATTTCGAAGATGCCATGAACTGGGTCATACTAGCGGGCGCCTCCGTCTTGGCAAGCGGGACGTCGCTGATTGGCGCGCCTGATCGTTACCGCGGCACCTTGGCGACCTGAATTTTCGCGTAGCTTCTTTTCACGGCGCGCGTCGCCCGGCGAGCCTTGGCTTCGCCCAGGGCTAGCGCCATGAATTCCCCCTGGCTGCTGCGCTGCTGGCTTTCTTTCTTCGCCGCCGGGCGCGAATAGACGCCGTCGCTGTCCAGGATGCTCGCCTTCACGTTGTCCGCGAGCTGGGCGGCGAGGATTTGGTTCACGATACGATCGCGCAAGACCGGTTCCTCCACGGGGAAGACGATCTCGATGCGGCGGAAGAAATTGCGCGGCATCCAGTCGGCACTGCCGAGGAAGAGCTTCGGCGAGCCGCCATTTTCGAAATAGAAGATGCGCGAGTGCTCGAGGAAGCGACCGATGATGCTCCGGACGGTGATGTTTTCGCTGAGCCCGGCGACTCCCGGGCGCAGGCAGCAAATGCCGCGGATAATGAGGTCGATCTTCACCCCGGCCTGCGAAGCGGCATACATCGCTCCGATGACTTCGGTGTCCACCAGCGAATTCATCTTGGCGATGATCCGCGCCGGCTTCTTCGCTTGCGCATTCTCGGTTTCCTTCTTGATGAGCGCCATGACCGTCTCGTGCGTGGTGAAGGGCGAGATGAGGAACTTCTTTGCTCCCTGGAAATGCGAGATGCCGGTGAGCAGGTTGAAGAAATTCGTCGCGTCCTCGCCGAAGTCGGGTTGCGAGGTGAAGAAGGAGAGATCGGTGTAGAGCCGGGCCGTGCTGGGGTTGTAGTTGCCGGTGCCGAGGTGCACGTAGCGGCGGAGCCCGTCTTCATCGCGACGCACGACCAGCGCGATCTTGCTGTGCACCTTGTGGTGCACGATGCCGTAGACGACGTGGACGCCGGCTTCTTCCAGGCGCCGGGCCCAGAGGATGTTGTTGGCCTCATCGAAGCGCGCCTTCAACTCGGTGACGGCGGTGACTTGCTTGCCATTTTTCACCGCGTCCATGAGCGCGCCGACGATGCGCGGGTCGCCCCCCGTGCGATAGAGCGTCTGCTTGATGGCGAGCACATTGGGGTCCTGCGCCGCTTGCTCCAGGAAGTCGACGACGCTGCCAAAGCTCTCGTAAGGGTGATGCACGAGGACGTCGCGCTGGCGGATGACGGAGAAAATATCCTGCGCGCCGCGGAAGGCGGGGGCGGTGGGCGCGACGAACGGCTTGTCACGCAACTCGGGCGAATGATCGCCCGCGTAGATGACCATGAGGCGGGTCGGATTGAGCGGACCGTCAATGAGGTAGAGATCCTCCTCGGAAAGCTCCAGGGTCTCGAGGAGATACTGGTAAATCTCGGCCGGGCAGTCCGCATCCACCTCGAGCCGTACGGCGGCGCCGCGGCGGCGATTGTGCAGTTCATTTTCCACCGCCTTGAGCAGGTTGCCGATGTCTTCCTCGTCGATATAGAGCTCGCCGTTGCGCGTGACTCGGAAATGCCAGAAGCCAAGAATTTTCGTCCCGGGGAAAAGATCGGCCAGATAGTGGCCGATGAGGTGCCCGAGGTAGATGAAGTCCAGGCGCTCATCCTCACGTGGCAACCGCACGAGGCGCGGCAAGACGCGCGGCACCTGCACCACGGCCAGCCGGCGCTCGATTTCGCCTTCGCGCTCGATTTCCACCTGGACCACGATGTTGAGGGACTTGTTTAGGAGCTGGGGAAAAGGGTGCGACGGGTCGATACCGAGCGGGGTGAGCACGGGCCGCACGTTGGCCCGATAGTATTGCTCCACCCAGTTTCGATCGGCGTCGCTTAACTGCACGTAGTCGAGGATGTGGATGCCGTTTTTCGCCAACGCAGGAAGCAGCTCTTTCCCCCAGCAGCAGTACTGCTGCTGGATCATTTCCCGGACTTTCTTGCGAATCGCCCGGAGCGTCTCGCTGGCCGTCTTGCCGTCGAAACTACGCTCGACGATGTCGCTTTCCACCTGCTGCTTGAGGCCGGCGACACGCACTTCGAAGAATTCATCGAGATTCGAGGAGGTGATCGTGAAGAATTTCACGCGCTCCAAAAGCGGGTTGGCCGGGTTCAAGGCTTCGTCCAGGACGCGTTGGTTGAAAGCCAGCCAGCTCAGCTCGCGGCTGAGAAAGTGCGAAGTCGGTTGGTTTTTCATCGGGGGGCCGAGGCTAGCTACGTCGGTGAGCAGGGAAAAGTAACATTCTTGTGACAAAAGTAACGCATGGGCAGCGTTCTCTCTCTGAAACGCGGCTTGCCCCCAAGCCGCGGGGGTTTATCCTGTCCGACATGAGCGTGGCTGCACCTGTTTCCCCGTCCGATTCCCGGAAGGGTCTCGAGCCGCTCGGTCCATTGGCAGCACGCCTGGAGGCGGCAGATCGCGTTTTGCAAAAGGAACGCGGCGCCATTCTGTTCCTACGGAGCTGGCCGTGGATCGTGGGGACGGTGGTAGCAGCGCTCACGCTGGATGTCGTCGTGCATCTCACCGGCGTCGCGCGGCTGAGTATCGATCTCGGTTTTGCACTGTTCCTTCTGCTCGGCACGGGGTGGTGCGCGTGGGTGGCCCTGGGCAAGCGCAACACCTTCGAGCATGTGGCGCGCACGCTGGAGTTGCGGCATCCCCGGCTCGGTTCGAAGCTCATCAATGTCCTGCAACTGCGCACGCAGACGCAGGATCCGGCGCTCGCTCCGCTGACCCGCGAACTCGCGGGCATGGCCATCGGCGGCTATGTCGAAGATCTTCGCAACGAGCCGATCGAGCAATTGGCGCGCACGAAGCGGGTGCAGGAAGTGGGGCAGCACGCTGTCTTGGGCCTGCTCGGCTTCGCCGCGCTGCTGGTGATCCTTTTCGATATCACGCGCACGGAGATTCCCCGCTTCCTCGACCCGTTCGGCGATCACCCGCCCTACTCTTTCACCCGGCTGGAAATCGCCGACCCGGCCAACGACAGCACCCAGGTGGTCTACAACGAAAACCTGCTCGTCACCGCAAAGTCCGCGGGACATCGTCCGGCGGAGTTGTTCCTGAGCTGGTTCCCGGCCGGGCATCCGGAGCAGACATCCACGCTGCCGATGTTTGACCGCGGAGACCGCGGCTTCACGCAGCAAGTCGAGGGCGTGAAAGGCGAGATGGTCATCTTCGTCCACACCAGGAATCAGCATGCCATGAGCAAGCAGCGCCGTGTGGGCGTGGTGCTCACGCCACGGCTGGAAAAGGCAACGGTGAAAATCACCCCGCCCGCTTACACCGGGCTGGGAACGACGGAGAGGCCCTTCGAGTTCAAGGTATTGAAAGCGCTCGAGGGCAGCACGATCGAGTTTCGCTTTACCTCAAACCGCCCGCTGGCCAGTGGCCACATCACCGTGACGACCGATACGAGCGTGGAGCCAGTGACGATGACGCCGAGCGAAGAGCGACAAGTCGCGGGCAAGATCGAGGCGAAGAAGCCAGCGCAATTGAAATTCTCGCTGCTCGATCGAGATGGCTATGCCTCGCAGGAATCGTGGGAGGCGGCGCTGACCGTGACCCATGATCTGCCACCCGAGGTGCAGGTGACGAATCCGCCGAACGATTCGTTTGTCGCCATGGATTTCAAGGCCGAACCGGCCATCGAGGCGAGCGACGATTACGGGCTCAGAACGGTGCGCATTCACACCGCGCACAATGGCACCTACGGCGAGCCGAAGGTGATCAACTACGATCGCATGACGCTGAATGCGCGCGAGGCGGTGCCGCTGGATTTCAAGTCGATGAATCTCAAGTCGGGCGACACGGTCTCGCTCTTCGCCGAGGCCATCGACAATGCCCCCGAGCCGCATCTCGTGCGCAGCAAGACCGTCACTTTCACCGTGATCACCACGGAGGAATACAATGAGTTCCTCCGCGAGCGGGCGGACATCAGCGACATCGAGGCCAAGTACGCGAAGCTGGTGAGCGATATGCAGGAGCTCATCGAGCAGCAGAAAAAGCTCAGTGAGGAATCCGCAGCGCTCAAGCAGCAGCTCGCTGCCGCGAAGACCGATGCAGAAAAAGCCGCGGCCCAGAAAAAGCTCGATGAGATGCTCGCACAGCAGCAGGCGCTCAACCAAAAACTCAACAAGCTCGCGGAGACGATGGAGAATTTCGTCCGCGATCAGCCGGTCTATGACATCGAGGCGGAGCTAAAGGACACGCTCGCGGAAAAGGCGCAGGAGATTCGCGACTCGACCGCAAAGAATGAGGAAGACCTCAAAAAAGTGGACCCGCAGGCCTCGGAGGATGGAGACCAGCCCCAACAGCCGCAGGGCTCTCCGAAAGGGCAGCAGTCCAAGGGGAAGCCCTCACCTTCCGGCCAACAAGCGCCCAGCCAGAAGATGCTCGATGATTTCAAGCAAGCAGCCGACGATCAGCTCCAGCGCCTCGGCCAGACGAAACAGGAAACCGAGGAGGAAGTGCTCAAGCCGCTCGAGGACATGAGCCTCATGCAGGAGATCATGAAGGACATCAATCACTTCAAGGATCTCTACGCGGCGCAGCAGGAACTCGCCAAGCAGGCGCAGGCTTACAAGCGGCAGGGGCCGCTGAGCCGCGAAGACCAACTCGCGCTGAAGGATCTCGCCGCGCAGCAGAAATCCATCGGCGATGAACTCGACACGCTCGAGCAGAAGATGTGGGACGACGGCAAGGCGGCTCAGGAAAAATTTCCCAAGGCCGCGGAGAGTGCTCAGAAGATCGCCCAGGAGATGGGCGACCTGAAGCTGCAAACCCTCGCCCACCAAACCACGGAGGCGATGGTCTCGGGCAACGGCAGCAACGGCGCCGAGCTCGCGGAAAATCTGCGCAGCGAAATGGAAAAGATCTTCAAGGAAAGTGAGCAGCAGGAGGGGCAGATGAGCAACGAGCTCGACCAGTATCTCCAGGTCCAGCGCGGCATGAACCCGCGATCCAGTTTCCGCCAGATGATGCAGAGCCGGAAATTCGGCAGCGGCCGCTCGAAAGGTGGCATGTCGGGCCAGGGCGAGGGCAAAGGCGGAGATGATGGTTACGCGATCATCAGCGGGCAAAATCCGAACGTGCTCGGCAACGAGGCGCTGCCTTCCAACACCGACAAGGCGAATACCGACGGCAACGGGAAGAACAAGACGCCGCCCAATGTCGTGAAACCAGAAGTCGCGCTGGACAAAAACGATGTCGTGCACGGCGTGAACGCGCTCAACCGCGAATCCGAGGCGGTGCAGAGCGAGACCATCATCCAGCAGTACAGCGACCTCGTGGAGGAATACTTCAAGGCCCTCACGAAAGATCCGAAGAAAGACGCCAAGCCAAAGCCGAAGGCCAAGCCATGAACCCATCGATATTTTTCCGCACCACCCTGCTCGCCCTCGGCGCCCTGACCTTTGCGCAAATCTCCGCCCTCGGCGTGGGCGCGGGCGTTTCCGCGGAGCAAAAGCAAAAAGAAATGGAAGCCGAGGTAGTGAAAGCGGCGGAGGCGCCGAATGCCGATCTCACCAAGCTGCAGTGCGGTAATCTCGTCTATGCCGGCGGCAAGAGCTCGATCTGCTTCGCGGACAAATTCCTGACCGATGTCGCCACGCAGACCAATCTGAACGTCGGTAAGACCTTCATCCCGGTGCGGCTCGATGCGGATCATGTTTTCGATTTCCCCTTCTGCGTCTGGTCGGGCGAAGACGATTTCGCGCTGACGAAAAAGGAGCGCGACAACCTGCGAAAATACCTCCTCAACGGCGGCTTTCTTCTCAGCAGCCCCGGCTGCTCCGATCCGCGCTGGGATACCGCGTTGCGTCGCGAGCTGAAGCTCATCTTTCCCGAATACAAGATGGTGAAGCTGCCAATGTCGCATCCGGTCTTCTCCATCGTGAACCAAATCTCTCGGCTCACAGACAAGCACGGCGCGCCTGCTTTCGTCGAGGGAATGGAAGTGAACGGACGCCTCGTGATGGTCTATTCCAAGGACGGGCTGAACGATGTCTCCAATGCCCGGGGCTGCTGCTGTTGCGGCGGCAATATGATCGCCGAGTCGGTGCTAGTGAATGTCAACGTTTTCACCTACGCTCTCTTGTATTGATGTGGTGCGAATTCCCGATTGAGCAGCGCGCATGAAGGCCTGGCTTTGGATGGTCGCCCTGGTAGCGCTTGCCGCCGGCACGTGGTTGCTGCTCCGGCCGAAACACGCGTTCACTCCGGCACAACCGCTCACGTTCCTGCTCACCTGCGATGTGCACGGCCGCCTCGTGCCATGCGGATGTTTCTCCGGACAGCTCGGCGGGCTGACGCGTATCGCCTCGCTGTTCGGCCCCGCGGCAGCGGATCAAGTCCGCGTGGATGCGGGTGACGCGCTCGCCGGCAGTGCGGACTACGAACGCATTCAATACAGCTACATCCAGAAAGCCTTTGCCGCGCTGGGCTACGACGCGCTGAATGTCGGCCATCGCGAAGCACACTTGAGTGCCGTGCAGTTGCGCGAGCTGAAGGCGCAGGCTCCGGTCACGATGCTGAGCGCCAACCTCATCGACAAGTCGACGGGGGCACCGCTCTTCGACACACACAAGATCATCCGTCGCGATGGCTGGCGTGTGGCTCTGGTGGGCGTGCTCGACGGACACAGTATCGGCGAAGCGCTGGGCGACGGACTCGCCGTGGAAGACATGAACGTCGCGCTCGGCCGCCTGCTCCCCCAGCTCAAGGGACAAGCGGATTTCATCGTGCTCCTCGCTTTCGCGGATGAAACCGCGCTGACCAATCTTGCGAAACAATTTTACGAGGTCGACGTCATCCTCGGCGGCAAGGTGCGCCAGCCTTCGCAGCAGCTCATCAAGGAAAACCGCAGCCTCATCCTTGCCACCACGAATGAAGCGCGTGCCGTCGGCATCCTGCAGGTCGCGCAACACAAGCCACACCAACTCACCGCACTGAAGGGCGAAGTGCAGCTCGTGAGCGATCGCATCCCGCAGGAGGAAAGCATCGCCGCGCTGGCCATCGCGTATCGCGACGAAATCCGCCATACAAAACTGGCCATCGACGATCCCACCTCATTGCGCGAGGACATGGTGCCCGGGGTGCAGCCGCACAACAGCTACGCCGGCACCCAAAGCTGTGTGCAATGCCACCCCAGCGCCGCGAAAGTCTGGCACGAAAGCGGCCATGCCCGGGCCTTTGCCACGCTCGTAAATTTCCGCGCCGATGCCGATCCCAACTGCATCTCCTGCCACACCGTGGGCTTCGGCACGGCCACGGGCTTCCGGCGAGATGCGGGCGTGGAGAGTCCGCTCACCAATGTGGGCTGCGAGAGCTGCCACGGCCCGGGCGGCGAGCATGTGAAACTGCGCAGCAGCGGCGGCGCGGTCGACGTCCACTTTCGTCCGGTCGGCGCAGGCGACTGCCAGAAATGCCATCACGGAGAATTCAGCCGTCCTTTCGATTACGCCACCTTCTGGCCGGACGTTGCGCATGGCAAAGAGCCCACGGCGAACCAAGCGCCTCCCGAATTAATCGACGGGCCGGCCCCAAACTCCCGGCCCAAACCTCCGGCGAAAGTTACCAAGTAACACCTCCAGCAAAACAAAACCTCCGCCCAGTTACCTGAACGGAGGTTTTTGGAAACGATGTTATCCGGCTTACTTCGCCGGTTTTTCAGCGGGCTTCGCGCCGGCCTTGGCTTTGTCTTCCTTCACTTCAGCCGTCTGCGCAGTCATGCTGTACTGGATGGTGACCTTCGCGCCGACCTTCAATTCGCCGGTCACTTTCGTGTCGGCATTGCGCGCGAGTTCCCATTTATCCTTGCCCTTTTGCACGACGATCTTCGTGTCGGTGAGCTCAAGAATCGGACCGGTGACCTGGTAAGTATTGGCATCCGCCGCGAACGCAGCAGCGCCGAGAGTGAGAGCGGAAACAATAGCGAGGAGGGAGCATTTGTTCATAGGGCTCTATTATATGTAAATTAGGACTCAAATGCAAGGCATAGAGCGATCCGACGGTGGATTGATCGAGCAGCCAGCCAGCCTAAACTAAACCGTCATCCTAAGCCTGCGAAGGATCGCTGATCTCTGCCTTTTTCCGTAAGGCGTAGAGACTACGCGACTCATCCAACCACCGACGCTACGTAAGATGCCGGAGCGAAATCAGAGATCCTTCGCAGGCTCAGGATGACGGTTTGTTTGGATGCGCTGCCGTTGGCAGCGTCACTTGCCGAGCAATTCCTTCAGCTTGCTCACATCACTCGTGGGAAGCTGACACACGAAATCCTGGCACACGTACGCGGCGGGTTTACCCCCGAGTGGACCGACGGTCTTGAGAAACTCGAGCCGCTCGGCGAGCCATTTTTGGCCGGCGCCGCCATCGGCGAGGAGCACGATCTTATTGGGCACGTAATGCGCGTGCACCTCGCGCAGCAGCGCGCGTGTCGCGGCATCGCCGGCCGCCCCCGCGATGACCACCTGGCGCGGTTTGGAAAGCGAGGCATCGAGCGCCACCAGCATCTGCGGCAGTGCGGTAGGGGCGCGGGAAAGTTGATCGGCGAAGGCAGCGATCGTCGCCTTGGCGCGGGCTGTGTATTCATCCTGGCCAGTGATCTGCGCGAGGCGCAGGAGATTCGTCGCCGACACCGAATTGGGCGAAGGCTCGGCACCGTCGTAATCTTCCTTCATGCGCAGCAGGATATTCGGCGCATCCTTGGTCACACTGAAGTAACCGCCGTGCTCAGCATCGAGAAAGAGCTCATCTTGCTTCTTCTGCAATTCGATCGCCCATTGGAGCCAGGCCACATCGAAATCCGCCTCATACAAATCGAGCAATCCTTGGATGAGCGCCGCGTAGTCGTCGCAGAACCCGCCAACCTCGCTCGCGCCCTGCCGATAGCTGCGCAGGAGTTGGCCATTCTTCCATAGATGCTCATGAATGAACCGCGCCGCCTTTTGTGCGGAAGCGAGATACTCAGCGTCGTCGAGGACTTGCGCGCCGCGGGCGAAAGCCGAGATCATGAGGCCATTCCACGCAGTGATGATTTTGTCGTCCAGATGCGGGCGCGGACGCTGGGCGCGGACGTCGAAAAGCTTTCGGCGCGAGGCGGCGAGCGAAGCCGTCATATCCGCTTCGCTCTGGCGGAAAAACTTGGCCGCATCCGCGATCGAGAGCCGCTGGATAAGGATATTCTTCCCGTGAAATTCTCCCTGCGGATCACTGCCGCTCGGCGCGTTGCCCTCGGCATCCACGCCGTAGACACGATTGAAAGTGGCCGCGGCATCTTCACCCAGCACGCGGACGATCTCTTCCTTCGTCCACACGTAAAAGGCGCCCTCGGCATGCTCGGGCTTGCCTTTTTCCAGCAAGCTATCCGCATCTTCCGCGGAGTAGAACCCGCCGCCGTCATCGGTCATGTCACGCCGCACGTAGTCGAGAATGCCGCGCGTCGTGCGCTCGTAGGCCGCATCACGCGTGAGTTGGAAGGCATCGAGATACGAGCACGCCAGTTGCCCCTGGTCGTAGAGCATTTTTTCGAAATGCGGCACGTGCCAGAACTTGTCGACCGAGTAGCGGTGAAAGCCGCCGCCGAGATGATCGTGCATGCCCCCATCGGCCATCTTTTGCAGCGTGAGCAGCGCCATACCCAGCGCGGCCTTTCCATCGCGATTGTCGAGCCCTTCTCGCGCCACGACGTGGAAGAGGAAATTAAACGCCACCGGGCGGGGAAACTTCGGCGCACCGCCGAAGCCGCCGAGTTCATCGTCGAAGCTGCGCGTGAGTTGATTGAGCCCGAGGGCGATCGCTTCCTTTCCCGCCGCCGCATTCTGCGCCGGTCCATTGGCGGTGTATTCGCTCAGCGCCTTGATTGCGTCATTCGCCGCCCCGAGCACCTTCTCGTGGTCGCTCTTCCACGCCTCCGCAAGGCGCTGCAGAATGGTGGGGAAGCCTGGACGTCCGTAACGATCCTCCGGCGGAAAGTAAGTGCCGCCATAGAAGGGCTTGAGATCCGGCGTGAGGAAGACACTCATCGGCCAACCTCCGCTCCCGCTCGTGGCCTGCACATAGGTCATGTAGACGCGGTCGACATCCGGCCGCTCCTCTCGGTCGACTTTGATATTCACGAACGACTCGTTCATGAGCTTCGCGATCGCGGGATTTTCGAAGCTCTCGTGGGCCATAACGTGACACCAGTGACAAGTGGAGTAGCCGACGGAAAGAAAGATGGGCTTGTGCTCGCGACGTGCTTTCTCGAAAGCCTCCTCACCCCACGGATACCACTCCACCGGATTGTGCTGATGCTGCAGGAGATAGGGCGACTTTTCGCCCGCCAGACGGTTGGTAAAGGTGGATGGGCTCACGGCGGAATTCGGTTCAGCGGCTTGACAGAACATCGCTGCTGCGTTGAGAAAAGCCATGCCTGTCCACCTCTGGAGTTTTTTCATGAGCAGCATCGCACCCAGCTTCGGCATCGGTCCTACGGAAAGCAAGCGGTCCCGCCGCAAGTCGGCAGTGCTGGTCCGCGCACTGTCAGCGATCGCACTTCTCGCCCTCGCCGGCTGCGAAACGGAGTCGACCGTCAAGAACACCAGCCGCACCTATCGCACCGTGGTGATCGATGCCGGCCATGGCGGGCATGACGTCGGCACGCACTCCCGCTGGGGCGGCATGGAAAAGACGGCCGCGCTCGACACCGCGCTACGCATTGCACCGAAGCTGCGCGCAGCAGGATTCAACACGGTGCTCACGCGCAACGGCGATTATTTCATTCCGCTCGGGGGGCGGACCCGCATTTCCAATGGCCAGGACAACGCGATCTTCGTGAGCGTGCATTTCAATGAAGGGCCGAATCGCACCGCGCACGGCGTCGAAACATACTACCGCTCGAAATACGCAAGAGAGATCGCCGACCGCATCCAGGGCACGGTCACCTCGCTACCCGGTGTCGCCTCGCGTGGCGTGAAAACCGCGAACTTCTTCGTGCTGCGGCACAATGAATATCCCGCCGTGCTCGTGGAAGGCGGCTTCTTCAGCAACCCCGCCGAGGGGTCGCGCTGCGCCAGCCCGGCGTATCGCGAGGCACTGGCCAATGCCATCGCCGCAGCCATCATTTCGCAGCGTGGTCCACTGCAGCCGGTGCAGCCTTCCTCACCGCCCATCGCAGCCACTACGGCACCGGCAGCACCTGCCCCTGCTACCGGCCCGGCACCGATTCCGGCGACGCGGTAAGATGGAATAAATCAGCGGCGCTTTCCGACGCCGGTGCTGGCGCAGTAAAGATAGTCGGCGACCAAGGAACCGCCGCTACTGCGGCAAAACAATGTTCGCCTACTCGCTCAGGCGCCGAAGGATGGCGGCTTCCATCCGGTCCGCCCACTCGCTCACGCTGGGGTCGATCTTCTTGACCTTGAGGTAGAGAGCCTTGTTGTAACTGCGCAAGGCGGCCTTGGATTCCTCCTCGGTGGAAGCTCCGTCTGCCTTTGCCTTGAGGCTCTTGACCTGCGGGTCTTCGAGGGCCTTGGACTTGGCAGCTTCGAAGCGGGCTTTTTCCTTGGCCTCGGCATCGACATCAGCGCCCGGCTCCGTGGAGCTTACCTCGGGCTTGGTCTTGCCGGACTTTTTACTGGTAGGCGTAGCAGCCGGCGTAGTCGGCGCTGGTGTGGTGGAAGGCGCTTTCTCCGGCTTTGGAGTCGCGGCTGGCTTCTCCGGTTTCGGCGTCGCTTCCGGCTTGCCGGGCTTGGCGTTCGTCGGCTTCGGAGTCGGCGTGATTTTCGGAGTGGGAGTCGCCTTGGGCGTGGGCGTGGGTTTCGGAGTCGGAGTGGCCCTGCCCGGCTTGGGCGTGGTGTCCGCGCCTACGCCGGCCGGATGCTCCGCTTCCGGTGTGCCGGTGGGTTTGTGAGTCGTCGTCGTGCTCTTCCGAGGAGTCGCCCCAGGCTTGGGTGTCGACTCAGGAGCGGGCGTACCGGCCTGCTTTTGCTTCTTCGAGCCAAACAGCCAGTCCATGAATGACCGCTTCTTCGGCTTGGGCGTGGCTTCGGGATTATCCGGGCTGGCCAGATTAGGAGTGGCCGGCAAATCGGACGGCTTGGAGGTGGCTACGCCGGAGGACGTCGTGCTGGAGGGCTTCGCCGCGCTCGCGGAGGTGGATGGCTTGTTTCCGTCCGGCTTCCCTTCCCCCGTGGCAGTGGAGTTGGCCGCGATGCGATTGTCGGCGGTCGACACTTCCTGGGCGCAGACAAGGGCGGCGCAAGCACTCGCGGCGACGACCGTGGTCAGGATGGAGAAAAGTTTCGGCATGATGGAGGAAAAGATGAGCGTGGGACTCTGCCGTCTCAGACAGAATCTGTCGAGTGCAAGCGGAAAAAGTGCCACGAGATCAGGGTAATTCGTTTTGCTCTGTAGTCGCCTGTCTACGCCCCGCACTCATTTCCACGCCGTTCTCGACAGCGCCCGCCTTCCCCCGTAAATCAACTTATCCTCTTCCCCGCGCGTCCCGTGAAATCTCCTCGCTCCCGCCTGCTCCTCTTCGCTGCGTTCCTGCTGGTGTTCCCCTTTTTTCTGCGCCGCCGGCCGAGGGTGGAGCAGCGCATCACTATTCTGGCCCGTCCTGAGGCAATCTTCCCGTTCCTAAATGACCTGCGGAACTGGCCGCTCTGGACGGTATGGGACCGGCGCAACGAGATCGATTACGAGTATGGCTCGATCACCGCGGGCGACGGCGCGGAGCAGCGCTGGGCAAGCCACGACATGAGCGGTGTGCTGCGCATCCTGAAGAGCGATCGCGACGAGCGGATCGACTATGAGTTGTTGATGGGCGAGGGCACTTACGAAGTGGTGGGCCGCCTCGAATTGCACCCGGATGGCGCCTGCACCCGCGTGGTGTGGAAATGTGCGTGGGATCTCGCGAAGAATCCGTATCGCCGTTATTTCGATCTGCTCATGCGCTGGATGATGCGGCGCGACTACGCCGCAGGCCTAGAGAATCTCAAGGCGCTCGTCGAGTCATCGCCCAAGCCGGCCGAGGTCGTCGCGTGAGCGCGGACCAGCGAGCCCGGCGCTGCTGGGCAGAGGTGGATTTCAAGGCACTCCGGCACAACGTAGCGGCCGCGCGCAGTCAACTCGCCCCCGGGGTGAAAGTGATGGGCGTGGTGAAGGCGAATGCCTATGGCCACGGCGTGGGCCCGGTCGCCGCAGCGCTCGTGGGTCATGTGGACATGTATGGCGTGCACAATGTGAGCGAGGCGGAGGAATTGCGCGCGCATCTTCCCGAGGCGCCGGTTTTCATCCTCGGTCCCGCACTGCCGGATGAACGCGCGCGCATCGTTGCCGCCCGTTTCGTACCTTCCATCTCTACGATCGAGGAAGCGCGCGATTACGCCACTCTCGCCGCCACTGAACCACTGGCCGTGCACTTGAAGATCGACACGGGCATGGGCCGCATCGGCATCCTGGAAGAGAACGCAGTCACAGCAGCGCGCGAAATTCTCGCCCTGCGCGGAATCACCGTCACAGGGCTCGCCTCGCACCTGCCGGTGGCCGATGAAGACGATGCTTTCACTCGCGACCAGCTCGCACGCTTCCATGGCGTGGTCGGCAAGCTGCGCGAAGCGGGCGTCGTCCAGCCGATGGTGCACGTGGAAAACAGCGCAGGCATCATCAGCTATCCGGCGCAGGCGGGCGACATGGTTCGCGCCGGTCTCATGATCTACGGCAGCTCACCGATCCCGGACTTTCAGCCGATGCTGCGCGCGGTGATGACGTGGAAGACACGCATCACCCTGCTGCGCGACATGCCCGCCGGCCACGGCATCAGCTACGGCCGCACCTTCATGACGCCAAAGCCGATGCGCATCGCCACGCTGGCCGTGGGCTATGCGGATGGCTACCAGCGCCACCTCTCCAATCGCGGCGCCGAGGTGCTCATCGGCGGCAAGCGCTGCCCCGTGCTCGGTCGGGTGACGATGGACCAAATCCTCGTCGACGTGAGTGCGCTGCCGCAGGTGGCAGTGGGCGACGAAGTCGTGCTTATGGGCAAGCAAGGCGACGAGGAAATTTTCGCCGCCGAGCTCGCCGAGAAAGCCGGGACGATCCCGTGGGAAATCTTCACCGGCGTGGGCCGACGAGTGGAGCGGGTCTACCGCGAATGACGGTGTCCGCGTCGAATCGAGCTTGAGCCGATGACGGACTGGATCGAAACCGAGCGCACCCGGCTGCGCCCTTTTGAGGACGCGGATGCGGAGGTGGCTCACGCGTGGTTTTCCGATCCGGAGGTGATGCGCTTCATTCCGCGTGGGCGCGATCTCACGGTGGAGGACACTCGTGCACGCATCGCCGGTTATCGTGAGCACCAGACACGATTTGGTTTCAGCAAGCGGCTGATCATTCATCGAGAGACCGGCGAGGCGATTGGTGATTCGGGTTTATTTCATCTGCCGGATGGGAAGCGCATCGAGCTTGGTTTTCGCCTGGCACGAGCGCATTGGGGCGCTGGCTATGCCGCGGAAATCGGCCAGGCGTGGCTCGGGTGGTTCGACGCGCACGTTCCGGCAGAGCCGCTCTACGCCGACGTGCAGGCCGAGCACATCCGTTCACAGCGGGTGCTGGCGAAGCTCGGATTTCATCCCTCGCACGAGGAACTCGTCCACGGCATGCCGATGTGGATATACCGGCGCGATAGACAAGGAGCTTAGGAGCCCGCGCAGCTTGCAGCACCGCCTGCGGCAGCCGGCCCCGAACATATCTTTGCCACGCGTTTATTGGATCGTAGACGGAACTTCACACACCGCGCTATAAGCACATGGGAACGTCGCCACACCATGAATGCAGAAGCAATTCGGCCAGCACCACTGAAGATCGAGGCCGCCGCGGATACCTCCGCAGCGGGATGCCACCTCGTGCGGCAATGGTTGCGCGAGCACAATTGCACCACCAACCCGAAATTCATGGAACTCCTGCAGCAGCCGGAACATGAAGTGCAGACCCTGGTGCTACTGGCCAGCAATGACACGGGTGTGGTCGGCGGGCTCTTCGCGGAGACACGATTTGCCTGGCTACGCATTTCCATCATCGCGGTGCGACCCGAGAACCGTTCGCAAGGGATCGGCGCCGCGCTGCTCGCGG
>JBGGMZ010000074.1:0-7298 GCA_041287745.1 Chthoniobacter sp.
GCCGAATACAAAAGTGCCGCGAATCTCTGGGGGTGTCGGTAGGTCCATCAAAAATCGCGGAAGCAGCACGATTGATAGCAGAACGCAACGCTGCCGAGGAAGCCTTGCGCATACGACGGAAAAAAACTATCGACGACCGAAAATTGGGTGCTCGCGAAGCCAAAGAACGCCTACAGTTAATAAGACAAAAGCTGTTTGAATCCATAAGCTCCGAAATCGGCGATTTAGCGGTAGATGCGTCAGACGGTATTCTTGAGGTTGGAAAGGCTCGGCTCAGTTTTTCTTCAGAGAGGGTGCCTTTCTAGAAAAGCTGCAGTGCCCTACCTTAAACTGGGACATCCTAGCTGCCGCAATAGTGCAAGTATTTATCGCGGACTCAAAGACACCCCCGATTCAAGGTAGATCTTGTAACTTGTGGTTTGGGCATCTGAGCCGTGAAGATGGCTATAGGTGGTGGGAAATTTCGTTCAGCCCACATAAGCAGACCATATTCAATCCATGTCATCTTGATTTTCCAGACGAGATCAAAGAGCTATTTGACCTTTCAACCCTTGAAGGGACCTTGACGCGGAACCCTGTTCCCATAGATGGCGAGGGAGAGCAGGGGTTTATAGAACGTTGGAAAGATTATTTCGGACAGGCCGCGATGTGGGAATTCAATCTGAACCCGTTTGAATCTCCTCCATTAGCTGAGACCATTTCGCCGGATTTTTATCTTCCGAATAACTCATAAAGCCGACCGATTCTTTCTTTGCAAGTACACTATCTTGCAAATCGTCGGAGCCGTATCATAACGGGAGATGTCCCAATCAGCGCAATGACGCACCTCTGATCGACAGCCTCAATTTCCGATGTCTAGCCTAAGCATGTGGTGCCGGGGGTCGACGGCGAGGTGGGCGTGGGCGAGGGAGTATCCGCGCAGGCCACGGCGGAGCAGGGCGGTGCCGGCGGCGAGGAGGAGCCATTGTGGGACGCCGCGGAATTTGCCGGCGAAGAGGATGAGGCCGGCGCCGGCGAGGCCGAAGACGAAACGTTCGCCATCGGGGATGTTCATGTGTAGTTCGTGGTCGAGTTCTTCGAGGTGGGAATCGTGGGTCTCTGCAAAGGGTTGGTAGGTAGAGGGCGCCGCCACATACGGTCATTGACCCTATACACGGCCTGCCAGTACGGATGTTACGTGATTTTCCCCACAACCCTATTCCGTGTCGAACCCGAAACCCGGAGTGTCGGCGCGCGCTCGGCAGCGACAATCCATCGCCCGGCCCTCTTTTTCGCCGCAGCTCTGTCGCTTTTCGTGGATGGCTGCACGAGCGAACCGCTGATCTCGCGCAATGGGGTTTCCGGTCTGGCGCTTGGAGAACTCGGATGGCAGACGATCGGATCACTCGGTGAGGCCCATATCGAACCATCGACCCTCGGTCTGGAAGAGGTGAATTACATCGGCGGCTTCATCCCGGTGAAGACATCGACGTTCGGAGGCGAACCTCGCATCGACAACGGCACGCGATTCTTCGTCGACGGACATCAGCGCGGGATGGTCCCGTGGGTTGGCCGTTTGCGCCAGCCGGGCCCGCACCAAGTGCGGCTCGAGTTCCCGGCCTTTGAGCCTTACACCCTCACTCTCGGGAAACCCACCGTGTTGCACACCCCGCAAGGGGATCTGGAGGCCTGGCCGCCGGTCATCGTGCACATGCTCACGGGAGAAATTTTTACGACGCAGGAAACCTCCGCAGTCGATGTGGATCGCAACAGCGGCACGCGGCAGAAAACTGACGTCGCGAAAAAGGCGGGCCGGGATCCGCTGCTGATCATGACGACCACCACGAAGGTCAATCCCGGCTGGCGAAAGCTCGGCCAGATGCGCGTAGCGGATCGCACCCCCGGCAATGCGAATGGAGCTCACCTCGCCCCGATGTCGCAGAATCCCAACACGAAGATGACGCCCGCCCCTGATGCCGGTGCGAGCAGATGAAGCTGGAGGGGATTTCAGTTTAGCGGCTTAAAGTAAACTGTGTCTGCTCGCAGGTCGCCGTAGTCGCTCCGCCGAGGAGGCGGGGGGAATAAGGGTGGTCGGTAGATGGGCGAGCCTCTGTTGGGGCGTGAGCGCCAGCGAATTTGGGGTCATCCAGATTTTCGTCGTTCACCGTGCTCCACACGGCGGCAGAGCACCGTGACTACAGCGCCTTGGTTCCAACCACCGTTCTTTTAAATCGCTCCAATTCACATCGTCGCCTGGGGGCCGCGCGTGCGGTGCCGAGGGTCGACGGCGAGGTGGGCATAGGCGGGAGAATAGCCGCGCAGGCCGCGGCGGACCAGGGCGGTGCCGGCAGCGAGGAGGAGCCATTGGGTGAGGCCGCGGAATTTGCCGGCGAATAGGACGAGGCCGGCGCCGGCGAGGCCGAAGACGACCCGCTCGCCATCGGGGATATTCATGTGCAGTTCGTGGTCGAGTTCTGCGAGGTGGGAATCGTGGGTCTCGGAAAAGGGGCGGTAAGTAAGGGCCATACAATGAGGGGGTTGTATGGGCTGATTCGCGCGCCGGCGGGATGGAGCGCGGGTGAAAGAAAGGCTAAGGGCGAAAGGGCGGGCGGAGGGATTGGCGCGTGGGGACACGCGCCCTAAAGCTGCCAGTGGCGTTCGGAGCCACGCGCGGAAGCACGTGGTGAGCGGGGGGTGGCGGTGGGTGCCAACGTTTGTAGCGGCGCTGTCCCAGCGTCGCATTTCTCGACGGGGAGATGGCGACGCTGGAGACAGCGTCGCTACAGGTGTGGGTCGAAACAAAAAGCGCCTCGCAACGATGGGGTCGTTGCGAGGCGCTGCGTGAATTTGTGGGAGTGCAAGAGGCTAGCGACGCATGAGGAAGCTATCGACGTCCGAGGAAGCGACGGCGCGCTTCCCTCCAGGCACTGCAAGCGCTGGGATCGGACGCTGCGACTGGACTTTCGCCCTTCGCCCTTCCTTAGAACGCTACGCGCAGGCCGCCGGTGACGGCGTGGGAGTCGTAGCGGGTGCGGGCGAGTTCGCCATCGTAATAGAAATACGTGGAGCAGCGCTCATTGACCTGGATGGCGAAGCCGGCACCGACGAGGAGGCTGTCGCGGCCGATGCGAGGACCCGAGACGGTGAAGTCGCCGGCGCCGCCGCTGGCGAAGCTGGAGTCGATGGTATACGTGGAGTCGCCGTACTCGTGCTGCCAGGCGGCCCGCACCTCGGGCTTGATGAGAAGGCCACCGAGTTTCCAGTCGTAGCTGGCCTTGAGGCCGAAGGAGGACTTGATGGATTCCTGGGACTGGGAGCCGAAGTGCAGCGGAGCGAGGGAGCCGGATTCACTGAAGCTGCCGACGCCGACGTAGGTGTAGTTAAAGCTGGCGGTGGGGCCAAAGGTGAAGCCGCCGCGCTTGAAGTCGTAACCGGCGCCGAAGAGGACATTGAGGTCGCCGCCATCGGTATCGCCACGAGCGGTGCCATTGAGGGCCGCGCGATGGATATCGTAGCTGGTGTAGCCGCCGACAACCGCGACGTCGGCATACCAGCCGGGATCGACTTCCACTGGCGCGATGACTTCTTTCGACTCCTTGGAGGAATCCTTGGACATGCCGGTGGAGGCCGGAGCGGCAGGCTGGCGATTCTCGAAGACAGTCGCGTAGATACCGAGCTTGCCACCATTGGCGAGGGTGCGGCCGCCATCATTGGTATCGACGCCGGTGCCGACGTAGCCGGCCATCAAGCCGACAGCGGCATGGGAGCAGAGCTTGTAATCGATGCCGAGGGTGAAGCCGCCATTGGCGATGTCGTAGCCCTTGGCATTGTAGTCGTCCTGCACGCCGACCCATTGGCCGGTGCCGACGAGGAAAGCGCCCCAGCGATTTTCCGCGGGTGCGACGGCCTGCACTTCCTTGCTGCCCTTGCCATCATTTCCATTCGGGCCGGCGACGCCGGTGCGGAACTGGATGGGGCCGTTGTAGTTGACGTTGAAGCCGTTGAGGGCGAGGCCGCCTGCGCTGAAACCCGGGGTGCCGGAGCGCAGGGAATCGGTGTGCTGCTGGATATTCAGCGACTGGATGCTGTCGAACGACGTGACCAGGTTGAACATCGAGGTGTATTCCTCGGGAGCCAGTTTATCGAGGTCGCCGGGGAGCTTGCTGATGGGCTCGTTGGCGAGGAAGTTGATGAGTTTGTCCGAGCCGCCCTTGTCGAGCGCATTGGCGAGGGCCTGCTGGTTCGGCGTGAGGCCGGGGAGGCTGGAGAACGGGGCGACGAAAGCCTCGAGAGAGACATCGTGGCTGCCGTAGACGAGCTTGAACCGCATGAGCGTGTCGTTGTCGACCAGGTCCAGATTGCTGAAGGTGCCGTAGATGCCGCCGCCCGCGGTGAGGAACTCGAACTGCTGGCCTTTCTTGAGCTTGGCGCCATTGAGCGGCTCAACCTGGACGGTGCCATTGAGGTTGGCTGCGCCACCGACGACGAGCTTGTCGAAGACATTGGGCGAAGCGATCTGGATGACGAGCGTGCCGCCGGAGCCCTGGGTGTAGTTGCTCAGAATGGTCAGCGTGCCGGGCGAATTGCCGGGACTGACGAAGCCGTTGTTAATCACCGAGCCGCCGATGAAGCCGTGGCCGCCGAGGGTGCCGCCGGGATTGACGAAGGTGAAAGGGCTGACGATGGAGCCGTCGATGATGAGCTTGCCGCCATTGACGTTGGTATTGCCGGTATAAGTATTCGCCCCGGTGAGGGTGAGGCTGCCGATGCCGATCTTGGTCAGCGAACCGCCGAGGCCAGTGGGTCGTGTTGACCCTTCGCCGCCTTCGAAGGCACCTTCGCCGCCATCGGAGATGATGCCGGAGAATACGGTGCTCTTGTTGTTGCTGCCGATGGTGAGGTTGTTCGAGCCGAGGAAGACGAGGCCATTGCCCTCGAGGGAGCCGATGGTGACGCTGCCGGGATTGTGGCTGCTGATGTCGAGCTGGCCCTTGCCGTAAAGCTTGATCGTCGCCGTGCCGCCTTGGGAGTCCTCCATGAAATACAGGTGCCCGCCGCCGCCCTCGCCGCCGTCCTGGGCGATGATGGTAGCTTCGCCTGCACTGGACTGATTCCAAAAGTGAACATAGCCGGCACCTTCGCCGCCGGTGACGGAGCCACCCTTGATCACGATGGTGACGTCCTTGCCGATGGTGGCTTTGTTGTAGAAGTCTAACGTCGACTCTCTGCCGACGGTGAAATTCTGCGTCTTGCCGGAATTATTGACGATGCCCAAGCCATCCAACTCAACATAGCTGTTGTAGCCCACCAGGATATTGTAGGCGCTGGCGTTCGGATTGAACGTGATGGTGTCGAGGCCTTCGTAGCTGTCGGGAATGCCGATGTTGACGACCTTGGAGGTATTGAAAATAGCGGCGGAGCCGTAGGAACCGGGCGTGCCATTGGGGTTCCAGTTGTTCGAGTTGTTCCAGTCGCCATCCTGAGGATTGGAAAGCCAGGTGTAGGCAGTGCCCCCCTTTGGCACAACGGCATGAGCTGCGCTGCTGCAGAGGAGCAGGGCGGCGATGGAGCCGACGAGGGGGTTGCTGACGAGGCGGGAACGGAGCTTGTCGGTCATCATATGGAAGAGAGTGGGACGTTCTTTGGAAAAAGCGGCAGAGTGTTGTTCAGCTTCAGAGAGAAAGGCAAACCTAATCTCTCTTGACTGAAGTCGAAGTCAGGCATGCCCCCTGAGCAGATGGGGTACCGCGTTTCCACCCGCTTTCGCGAGGGGACGCAACGGATAGGTGATCGAGCTCGGTTTATCAGAAGGCGACGCGGACGCCGGCGGAGACGTTGTGCGAGTCGTAGCGGGTGCGGGCGAGTTCGCCATCGTAATAGAAATACGTGGAGAAGCGCTCATTGATCTGGATGGCGAAGCCGGCCCCTACGAGCAGGCTGTCGCGACCGATGCGCGGGCCATTCACGGTGAAGGTGCTGCCGCCGCCATTGGCGAAGCTGGAGTCGATCTCGTATGCGGCATCGCCGTACTCATGCTGCCAGGCGGCGCGGAACTCGGGCCTGACGATCACGCCACCGACTTTCCAGTCGTAGCTGGCCTTGATGCCGAGGGCGGTGCGGATGGATTCCTGACCCTGCGAACCGAAGTGCAGCGGGGCGAGGGAGCCGGTCTCGGTGAAGTCGCCGACGCCGACGTAGGTGTAGTTGAAGCTGGCCGTGGGGCCGAAGGTGAAGCCGCCGCGCTTGAAGTCGTAGCCGCCTCCGAAGAGGACATTGAGGTCGCCGCCATTGGTATCGCCGCGGGCGGTGCCATTGAGAGCGGAGCGATGGACATCGTAGCCGCTGTAGCCGCCGACGACGGCGAGATCGGCATACCAGCCGGGATCGACTTCCACCGGGGAGATGACTTCCTTCGACTCCTTGGAGGAATCCTTGGACATACCCGTGGAGGCAGGAGCGACGGGTTGGCGATTCTGGTAAGCGGTGGCGTAGAGGCCGAGCTTGCCACCATTGGCGCGAACGCGGCCGCCATCGTTGGTATCGACAGTGGTGCCGACGTAGCCGGCCATCACGCCGACGGCGAGGTGGGGGGTGAGCTTGTAATCGACGCCGAGGGTGAAACCGCCGCTGGCGATGTCGTAGCCCTTTGCATTGAAATCATCGCCCACGCCGACCCATTCACCGGTGCCGGTGAGAAAGGCGCCCCAGCGGCTTTCCTCAGGAATGACTTGCTTCACTTCCTTGCTGGTTTTACCATCGTCGCCATTCGGCCCGGCAGTGCCGGTGCGGAACTGGATGGGGCCATCGAAGCTCGGGTTGTAGCCGTTCATGGCGAGGCCAGCGGCGCTGAAGCCAGTAGAGCCGGAGCGGATGTTATCCGTGCGGCGCTGGAGATTCAGCGACTGCACGTTGTCGTAGGATTCACCGAGGGTGAAGATGGAAGTGTATTCCTCGGGGGCGATCTTGTCGAAGTCGCCGGGCAGACGGGTGATCTGCTGGGTGCCGAGAAAATTGACGAGCTTGCTCGCGTGGCGATCGTTCATCGCGCGGTCGAGGTTCTTCGCTACGGACTCCTGGTTCGGCGTCAGGCCATCGACGCTGGTGAAGGGGGCAAAGAACGACTCGAGAGAGACGTCGTGGGAACCGTACTTGACCTTGAAGCGCAGGAGCGTGCCGTTGTCGGCGATATCGAGGTTGCCGAAGGTGCCATAAATACCGCCACCTGCGGTGAGGAAGTCGAAGGTCTGGCCCTTCTTGATGTCCGTCGGATTAAAGCCATCGACGATGAGGGTGCCGCCGAGGGTGGCCGTGCCGCCAAC
>JBGGMZ010000075.1:0-4315 GCA_041287745.1 Chthoniobacter sp.
CCTGAGATCGAAATCAGGCTGAGAAAAGCCCCTTCCGCCTTGTTTTGTCCTCTCGGCGCCGTCATACGATGTCGACGATGCACTACAAGCGCTTCTTCTCGTTCCCCAAGGTTTCTGTTTTGGCCAAGCTCGCTCTGGCCCTGTTGCTGGGGACGATGTTGCCGGGCTGCTCGCGGGGTGGTCCGCTGGAGAATGGCCTGTATCTGCGCACACACTTTTCCTCCTCCACGTCTCTCTGGATCGAGATGCTCTACATCTCCGGCGATCGCATCTGCTGGAGTGCGGTGGGCGGAGTCGATCCCTTCGACTTTGCGGCGGCAGAAAAGAAAGAGCCAAAAAACGTGGGCCATTTTAAAATCACGGGAAATCAAATGGAAGTCGTGTGGGGCGGGGACCGCGGCACCGCGAAATGGCCGTTGGAATTGCAAGGGGGCAAGGTGACCGCCATCGATTCCGGGGGGATTGTGAAAGCGACCCCTTATCCGAAAGGAACAAAGCTCGACATCAGTTTCGACGGCAAGCTGGGGCCGAAAAACAACGTCGGCTATCCCCGGTCTATACACGCCGAGCGTTCCCTACCTGGGCGCATCGCGAGCGCGCGCATCGGGAGGCGTCGTGGGATAATTTCCTGATGGGAATCAAGTGCTTCACCCTGAGGGCAAAATGAGAGCCAGCGCTCCTGCCACCGCCGAAGCTTGTGCATCCGCGCCTGTCGTCTCGCTCCCTCGCATTCCGCGGTGGTCGGGATCGCTCTGCGGAATTCCGCACCATGTATCATCACATCAAGAAACTCATGTTCACCGTCCAGGTGGGCACACCCGATCCCCGTTTTGGCAACATGCTCCTCGAGCAATTTGGAGGGGCAAATGGCGAACTCGCTGCAGCGATGCAGTATTCCATCCAGGGCATCAACTGCCCGGATATGGCCTGCAAGGATTTGCTCATGGACATCGGCACCGAGGAACTGAGCCACCTGGAGATCATCGGCACGCTGGCGCGGATGCATCTGAAGCCGATGAAGAAAGATGCCGACGCAGCCGAGCACGATCCGCTGATCGCGATCGCGGGAGGCGGAGGCGTGGCCCTTTGCAATTCCATGGGGACGGCCTGGACCGCTGACTATTTGAAAATCACCGGAGAACTCGATGTGGATCTTCGCAGCAACATCGCTGCGGAAGCCCGGGCCAAGATCGTCTACGAGCGCTTGATCAATTTCTGCGACGACCCGGGGACGAAGGAGGCGCTCCAATTTCTGATGACGCGGGAAATCACCCACATGCGGGCCTTCATGCAGGCCCTCGAATCTCTCGGGAAACCGGCGTTGAGCATCGGTCTAATCCCACCCACCCCGGGAATCGTGGACCAGTGGTACAATGACTCCACGGGCGAAGGAGACGATGGGGAGATAGACGTGACTGCTCCCTGGAACGAAGCGGAGGGCATCGAGGTCGTCGAGTCCCCGGCGTTGACTGGGTTTCAGGTCCTGAAGGCGACGCCGAAGACAGCGAAGACGACATTGGACGACAAGGCTCCGAAAAAGAAAAAATAGGCCGCCCGCGACGGTCCCGCGGCGTCGCAACCAGAAATGCCGCTGGGACCAGCTGATACGGCGATCGGGCCTACGACGCTGGCTCGCGGAGACGGCGATCCCGCCAGCGGAGGATGGGCGTCTCGTATATGTAGTGGATGGCTGCCGAAGCGACGACGGTGAGCAGCAAGCCTGTCGAGGCTGCGACCGCCGCGGTCACTGGCTCGACGAGACCCTCACCGGCTTGTCTCGCCAGCCACGCGAAGATGAGAAAATTGACCAGATACATCGCGTAGCTCCACTTGCTAATGAACGTGACGCCGCCGGCCAAATTCCCACCAGAACTTCGGAGGGAAGTCAAGGCCGGGAGGCAGAGCGCGGCCCCGAGCGAGGTGAGCGTGTAAAAATGGGTGCGCGCGGCGAACGAGGAATTCAACGGTAGAAAGCGGAACATCCAGGCTGCGGCCAGGAGGCAAAGTATCCCTCCGGCCAGCTTGGCCCCAGCCCACCGGCTCCACGAGGCGGGGGCATAGTGCCTCCACCAGGCGGCCAGGACACCAAACATGCAGGCATCCAGCCGGAGCATCACCACCGGGCGCACACCGCTGAGGCTATCGGGGTTTCTGGTGATGACGAAATAGATCCGCCACGCGGTGGCGCACACGAGGCCGACGCTTCCCGCCACGAGGACCGCGCGCTTGACCGTGAGCCCGCTCGCGGTGAGCAGAAAAATGAGCGCGGGCGCGAGGAGATAGAACCACTCCTCGATGGAAAGGCTCCATGCTTCGGTAAAGAAGGCCCCCGGAGGACCCGTCAAATTTTGCAGGAAGAGTGCGCACTTCCACCAGCCGGTGGTGGGCTCACCGCAGGCCGTATTGACCCACAAATTGATGACCAGAAAGAGGTAAAACAGGGGCAGCGTGCGGAGCCATCGGCGCTCCCAGAATCGCGAAAGATTTCCAAAGGTTGCGCCCGCGGAGAAATCACGAATCAAAATTCCCCCGATGAGAAAACCGCTGAGGACGAAGAATATCTCCACTCCAAAATAGCCGGCCATGACGGCGTAGCCCACCGATGACCGGAAGCAAAACCGCATGGCGAGCATCATGTGACACAGCAGCACGAGGCCAATGGCGACAAAGCGCATGAGATCGAGCCCGAAGACGCGCCCTGGATGATTCGCCCGGGAATGGGAGTCGCTGGAAGGGAGGACAGTCACTGGAATAGGTGCGTCATCGGGGGCATTTTTTGACAGCCTATCGAGATAGGTCGCCTAACTCCCATTTCCTCATTTCCTCTTTTTCGTATACACCTCCAACCGGCACTCAAAGCCGCCGAGATCCACTACCTGCCTGGATTCCAGCTGCAGACATTGGTGGAACGACTCTATTTTAATCGGGTTCGGAAACACCAGGCGCCCTCCCGGTTTCAACGCCCTGGCCGCCACGGAAAGCAAGTCCTCGATCAGTTGGCGAAGATTCCGCACCGGCACCCTTCTTCCCATGGGCGGGTTCGTGATCATGAGCGTCACCGACTCCTTTCCCAGTCCTTCCACCTTTTCGAAATCGTGAAAATCAGCGCACGTGAACCGCGCCTCCACTGCCTTGCCGTGCGCTGCGGCGAAGTTCATTTGGGTTTTTGCAATGGCTGCGCTGCTCAGATCCGTTCCATAGACCTGCCGCACACCACCGAGGAGCACCCGCTCGATCAATTCCAGGCCCGAGCCGCAAAAAGGATCCCAGACGATATCGCCATCGACGTTCCCCGCCAGCCGCGCCATGCACGCCGCCAAGGGAGGATGCGACGCCGCCGGCACATCGCGCTCTCGATAGAGAAACCGCGGATCGGGAGATAATCTTGGCCGCAGTTCCACCACATCCCCTTTTTTGGAAGGATGAATATCCACGGCCCACGGAGCGTTCCGCGGATCGTTCAGAATCTCCGGGCACAGCGCATAGGCGCGGTTTGCCACCAGTCGCACGGCGCTTCGCTGGTGTCCCTTGGATTCAAAGCTGAGCCGGTAACGAATCGATCCCTCGGTGAAAGCTCGCAGCACGCGCAGCGAGAGCGGCGAGGCAATCGCCGACGCATAAGCCTCGACCGCGTCGTCTTCGTTGGAAGCCTTCACGAAGCCGAGGACAAAGCCCACGGTGGCAAAACAGCGGAGCGAATAAATATCCGCCAGCGTGAAGCGATCCGTGGGGATCAATTCCACCAAACCGCTGCCGACATACCCGATTCGAAAAAGGTGCTGCGTCCGGGGCGATTGCTCCACCTCGTCACGGACGATTCGCTCCAGACCTTTGCGCGCGCGCAGATGAATCCGCATGCGCCCAAAATCCGCACACACACCATCCATGCGAATCGCGCTCGGGCTCTCCACCCGCGCCACGCTGGCCTTCACCTTCTGCTCCGTCTGCGGATGCAAGTCGGCGACACCCTCTGCGATCGTCTGGAGCGTGGCCGCCCCGCCGATCTTGTCCAGGGCTTCCCCGACGGATTTCTTCTCCCGCTCAATCTCCGTGGTGCGCAGCAAAGAGAGCAACTCCGCCTCCTCTCGCGGGCCCACCCCGATCTTGGGCAGCGCCGCGATCGCATAGCGGCGAATCTTCTCGGCGGGATCGCGGAGCAGCCCCAGCAGCCAGTCCCTCGCCGCATCCTTTTGCGCCGCCGAACCGGATTCCGAAAAGACCACCCCCACGGCGCGCACCAACGCGACTCTCGCGAGTCGCTCCTCATTCGAAGACCGCGCAAACAGCGCAACCTCGCGCTCCCACAGCGTCGCGC
>JBGGMZ010000076.1:0-4967 GCA_041287745.1 Chthoniobacter sp.
ACCAAGCGGCGGCTTCCCGGGGATGCGTGCGTTCGGTCTCCACTTGTGCTAGTGCCATGGCCGGCAATGGACTCGTGGCGTCGAGCGCCGCGGCCCGCTGGTAGGCGCCCGCCGCTTCATTCCCTCGTGCCGCCCGGCGCAAGAGGTGGCCGAGGATCATCTGGCCGGCAAAGGAATCGCCGCCCTTGTATTCATCGAGCAACTGTCCCGTTTGCCCCTGTTCCGCGTAAATCTTCCAGAGCCGGTCCAGCGCCGTGCCTTCCACGGGATTTGCGGCCAGCATCTGCTTGTAACGCTCGATGATCTTCGGCGACGGCGTCGTCTGCGCCTGCGCGCCGGGCGCGAGCAGAAGCAGAGAAAAAAGAAGGGGGAGACGCCGCATCGCGGAGAAGGTAGCGAGCACAGCCGGGGCGGCAAGTGCGCTTCACAAAAGCGCGTTCTGATCAGCCCTACCTAAGGGCTAAAGACTTCCACCTCATCGCCGCTTTGAACATCCAAAGCCTTACCCAAAGCCGGCGACATTTGGATGCCATATCTCTCGCTCTCGGGAAGTCTATCTACCACCAATGCCTCTATGGGAGCTCCGACAGATCCTCTTTTCCTCAGTTTGATCCAAGGATTTTTGCGGACGGCTAGAGGATAGAGATTATGCAAAGCCAGTGCCAAGTACTGCCCATTTGGATCCAACCGCGCCGCCAGACCGGTTGTGCCTTTAGGTTGGTACGGCAGGAAGTTTTTGCTGATTTCTGATTTCACCAAATCATGATCACCGATGAATCCGAGTTCTTCTCCGGGCTTCCACTGCATTTCCTTCAGCGTCGAAACGAGAGCTTTGGCGGTAAAGAGCGGTATCTTGGCGATCTGCTCTTTCGCTTCATCAGCGCCCTTCTTCGCCCCAGGATTTAATATGCCAACTTTTGTCAAAAACGCTGTGACGTCTTGCGGATCAAAAACTGCCACCATTTGGTTTCCCAAGCGCTTTACGGCATCGGAAGTGCCATCATAGAACTCAGGATGTTTTTCCACGAAATTGAGCATTTCGAGGTGGCGATGATAACGCTCAGCTTCGGCAAGGCGCTCGACTTCATCATTGCGCCGCCGCTCTTCGTTCAAACGAGCCTTTTCGGCCGCACCGTCAGCGCGGTCAGCAATATCTTTTTGCAACGCGGCGCTATGATCAGCGATTTCCTTTTGAATCTGGGTGGAACGTTCTGTGGTTTCTTTTTGAGTACGCGCACTATTGACTCCAGAAAACACAGTGCCAGCAAGCGTGATGAGACCGACAATCGCGGCAATAACAGGGCCAGAATTTCGATGGAAGAAAGTCTTTTCTCTTTTGTTTCGATCCTCCTCAAGCTCAAGCCGCCTAGCATCTGAGCTTGCCTGCAGTTCCGCCTGCGCTAATTCCAAATCCAATTTTATTTCTTCAAGCGTTTTGGGATCCATCGTCAATTACCTCGCCCACCTACTTCAGTAAATTTTCGCCCTTTAGACGTCAACGGGTTAAGTGAAACTGTTTAAGTGGCCTGACTCAGCAATGTCTTCGCATGGGCAAGCGCGGAGTCGCTCTTCCCGCCGAGCATGCGGGCGATTTCCTCGACTCGAGCCTTGCCCTCGACCTTTTCGAGCTGGGAGATGGTGCGGTCCTTGGTGAATTCCTTGGTCACCACGAATTGCGTATTTGCCTGCGCGGCGACTTGAGGGAGGTGGCTGATGCAGAGCACCTGATGCTCCGCGGCCAGCGACTTCATTTTCGCGCCCACGGCGTGGGCGATCTCGCCGCCGACATTCGCATCGATCTCATCGAAGACGAGCAGCGGGATGGTATCCTGCGCGGCGAGGGAGGATTTCACGGCCAGCATCACGCGCGAGATTTCGCCGCTGGAGGCGATGGCCTTGAGCGGCTTCGGCGGCTCGCCGGGGTTCGGCGCGAAGAGAAAGGCAATGCTCTCCAGGCCATGCGGGCCCGGCTTTTCCAATGAAGTGAGGGAGACGCGGAAGTCGGACTTCTTGAACCCAAGATCGCGCAGGTGCGTGGTGACGCTCGTGGCGAGCTTCGGCGCGGCGGCGGCGCGTTTGGTATTCAACTTTTTGCCCGCCTCCTGCACGGCCTTGCGCCCCGCCTCGATCTCGCTGGCTAGACGGGCCAGCTCCGTGCCACGCGATTCGATCTTGTGCAGGCGTTCCCCGGCTTGTTCGCCGAAAGTGATGACCTGGGCGATGCTGCCGCCGTACTTGCGCTTGAGGGTTTCGAGGAGTGTGACGCGCTCTTCCATCTGCGCGAGGCGTTCGGGATCGAGGTCCATTTCCTGGGCGTAGTCCTGCAGCGATTGGGCGAGATCCTCCAGCTCGGTGACGGCGCGCAGGTGCGACTCGGTGAAGCGCGCTGCGGCAGGGTCGATACGCTCAAGGTCGCGGAGCAGTTTTCCGATCTCCCCGAGACGCCCGAGGACAGCGTCGTCGGCCTCGGAAAGCCGCCCGATGACTTGCGTGGAGACCTCCAGCAGGCGGCGGCTATTCGCGCCCACGCTGTATTTCGCCAGCAGCTCCTCTTCCTCGTCGGGGCGCAATTGCGCCGCCTCGATCTCGTGCACCTGATGGCGCAGCAGGTCCACTTCACGCTCGAGGGCGGCCTCGCGGGTGGAGAGCTCGGTGTGCTCGTCGACGAGCTGGTTCAGTTTCTTGAAATGGGACTCGTATTTCTCCAGCAACGCGCCGGCATCGGCGAAGGCATCGAGCAGGCTGAGCTGCTTCGTATCGGAGAGGAGCGATTGGTGATCGTGCGGGCCGTGCAAGTCCACGAGGCCGTCGCCCAGTTCCTTCAGCACGGCGAGCGTGGTGGGGCTGCCATTGATGAATTGCCGGTTCGTGCCCGCGGCAGAGAAGACGCGCTTCAGGATGAGCTCGCCACCTTCGCACGGCTCGACGCCGAATTCCTCCAGCTCGCGATTCAGCTCCTGGGTGTCGCTGAATTGAAACACTGCTTCCACCGTGCAGCTCTCCGCGCCGGTGCGGATGAGTGTCTTGTCCGCGCGCTCGCCGAGGATGAGCTTGAGCGCGCCGACGATAATGGATTTTCCGGAGCCGGTCTCGCCAGTCACGGCGGTGAAGCCGGCGGCGAGCGTCCAGGCGAGTTCCTCGACCAGGGCGAGGTTGCGAATGCGGAGGGAGGTGAGCGTTGCGGGCACGAAGGGATTATGAAAGGCTGCGCCCGCTTTTCAATCCGCACGCATGGCTGATCTCACAATTACCTTTCTCGGCACCGGCACCTCGCTGGGCGTCCCGATGATTAATTGTGACTGCCGCATCTGCCGCTCGACCGATCCGCGGGACAAGCGCACCCGGGCATCTGTCTACGTGGAAACCGCGGAATACGCGTGGGTGATCGATACGGGGCCGGACTTCCGCACCCAGGCGCTGCGGGAAAATGTGCGGCGGGTGGATGCCGTGGTCTACACGCATCCGCATACCGATCACATCATGGGGCTCGATGACCTGCGGCCTTTCTGCTTCGGGGACAAGGAGCTGCCGATCTATGCCTCTCCGGAAACGATGCACGATCTTCAGCGCGTTTTCGTCTTCGCCTTTAACGGTCAAAACCGCTGGCCGGGATACCTGAGGCCGCTCCCGTATGTGATCGAGGCGCCCTTTCACCTCGGCAGGACCGAAGTGACGCCGCTAAAGGTCCTGCACGGGCGTACGCCGGTGAATGGCTATCTGCTGCGGCGTAACGGGGAACCGCTGGTCGCCTACTTGAGCGATTGCAAAGAGGTGCCGGCGGAAGCGCGCGACGCGATCCGAGGAGTGCGGCATCTCATCGTGGACGCGCTCCGCTACACCGCTCACCCCACGCATATGAACATCGAGGAGGCTCTGGCCCTTGCGCAAGACGTCGCTCCGGGCCAGACATGGTTCACCCATCTGAGCCACGATGTGCTGCACGCCGAAGCGGAGGCCGAACTGCCGCCGGGTGTTCGCCTCGCTTACGATGGCCTGAAGATCGAAATATGAAATTGGCCTCCCGAGTTGCCCTTTTGCTTGGCTTGATCCTAGCTAGCGGCCTTCCCTTTGCGGCGTTCGCAGCGCCCAAGCCTCCGGCAGGGACACCCAGGAACGCCCGCCCGCCGGCATCCGCTCCGGCCAGCGCGGCGAATCCTTTCGCCGCGGCGACCCTCGTGGTTTACAATGAGTTCGACAAGGACTCGGTGGAACTGGCACGCTACTACGCAGAGAAGCGGGGCATTCCGAGGGCCCAGGTGATCGGTCTAAAATGCCCGAAATCAGAGGAAATCACCCGCGACGAGTACGATCAAAGCATCGCGGAACCGTTGCGGAAGGCTTTTGATTCGCACCAATGGTGGAAGCTGCGCGATCCGGCGAGCCCGCTCGGGCCGGTGGAGTCCAACAAGATTCGCTTCGTGGCCCTGATCCGGGGCATTCCGCTGAAGGTCGCCCAGATGGCCGGCTATCCCGGCGACAAAGTAACCGGATCGCCACCGATCGGCAGCACGAACTCCGCGGCGGTGGACTCGGAACTGGCGGTGCTCGGCTTCCGCACGCAGGCGATCTCCGGTGCGATGTCGAATCCTTACTTCCGCAGCTTTTCGCCCATCGCGGACGCGCACCGGCCCGAAATGATGCTCGTCTGCCGGCTGGATGCGCCCACGCCGGAAGTGGTGAGGCGAATGATCGACGACTCCCTGGCCGCGGAAGAAAATGGCCTGACGGGCTTCGCCTATGTGGACGCGCGCAACATCAAGGAGGCCGGCTATTCCGAGGGCGACGACTGGCTCTACAAGTTGGCCAATTCCGCCCGGCGCCACGGTACACCGGTGGTGCTGGATAATGGACCGGGGCTCTTTCCCGAGACCTATCCCATGACGCGGGCGGCGCTCTATTTCGGCTGGTATGCGGAACATATGACCGGGCCGTTCGTGCGGCCGGATTTCCGCTTTGCGCGCGGCGCG
>JBGGMZ010000077.1:0-4635 GCA_041287745.1 Chthoniobacter sp.
ACGAAGACGCGAAGGCACGAAGGTGGGCGCAATCTCAGCAGCTGCCCTCGCTCTTTGCCCCTTCGTGCCTTCGCGTCTTCGTGGTGATCTTCCTTCTCCATGCCTGATTTTTGCAAAGCACTTGGCTGACAGGACACTAGAGGGCTCTCAAAGCCCTCCTGGACCACGATTGAAACTCGATCGGTTACATTGGCAAAAATCCTGCTTGAGGGTTTTGCAGTAATGAAATCCCCTACCGCTGCAGAGCAGAGCCGTGTCGAGGCGCTGCGTGAATACGCCATCATGGACACCACGCCGGAGGAGGGTTTTGATGATATCAGTCGGCTGACCAGCTTCATCTGTGGCACGCCGATCGCCACCATCACCCTGCTCGACCTGCATCGGCAGTGGTTCAAGGCCAAGGTGGGCTTGGAGGCCACCGAAACCCCGATCTCGGATGCCATCTGCGCCACCGCTATTCAGCAAAACGATCTCTTTCTCGTGCCCGACACGCGGGAAGACCAGCGCTTCGCCAATTTCAACTGTGTCACGGGCAATCCTCATATCCGCTTTTACGCGGGCGCACCGCTCTTCACCCCGCAAGGCGTGGCGATAGGCACCCTCTGCGCTATCGATCGTGTCCCGCGTGAATTGACCCCCGAGCAAAAGGACGCACTCCTGTCGCTGTCCCGGCAGGTAATCACCATGCTGGAATTGCGCCGCACCGTGAAAGCACTCGATACTGCACTGGCTGAGAAGCGCGCGGCTGAAGCGGAAGTAGAAACCTTGCGCGAACTACTCCCCATGTGCGCCTGGTGCCGCAAGATCCGCGATGACGAGCAGCTCTGGCACGGGCTGGAGGAATACTTCACCCGGCATTCCAACACGCGCTTCTCCCACGGTATCTGTCCTGAATGCGCGAAAGGTTTCCGCAAGGAGATTCAAGAAAAGACCGTCCGCGTCCAGCATTAGCACCCTCTACCGAATGGGTGACTTCATCAGCTCATTTTTGGGAGCGGCGCTTCCGATCCATCCTATTCCTCGTCGATCAGCGTATTGTCTGCATCGATATAAATATGGGTCCGGCAAGCCCGTCGCTTCGCTGGGTTAGGATCAGGTGCAGACCCGATGGTCCTGCGCACATCCACGGTGAGTAGGTAGGTCGAAGTGAAGGCATATGAAACTCAAAACACTCAACGACCTTTTCCTTCACGAGTTGAAAGATCTCTACAGCGCCGAGAACCAATTGGTGAAAGCCCTGCCGAAAATGGCGAAAGCCGCGACCAATGAAGAACTGAAAGCCGGCTTCGAAGAGCATCTCGAACAGACCAAGGGACACGTCGAACGTCTCGAGCAGATCGCCGAGCAACTCGGCGTGAAACTCAGTGGGCATAAGTGCAAAGCCATGGAAGGACTCGTCGAGGAAGGCGCTGAGCTCATCGACGAAGAAGCGGAAGACGTCATCCGCGACGCGGGCCTGATCGGTGCCGCCCAACGTGTCGAACACTACGAGATGGCTGGCTACGGCACTGCCGTCGCGCTGGCCAACGGCCTGGGTCATACGGATGCTGCCGAACTCCTGCAACAGACCCTCGATGAAGAAAAGGAAACCGACGCCAAGCTCACAGAGCTCGCCGAATCGACCATCAATGTAGAAGCAGGCGCTCAACAGGAAGAAGAGTAGAGGCCACTCCTTCGCGCGAGCGAATCATGTCTCGTGAATACCCCTCTATTCGCTCTTTAGCGTAGAGGTCCAAGCACAGCACCTGACAGTGGTTCAGGTGCTGTTGCGGGCTGCCCCGATCTTTTTCGTGACGCTGGTTCTATCGAGGTCGGCCGCGTCTTGCGCGCCGGAAGGGTCTCCGTCATGGTCTGCGGTGCCTTGCTAATGAAAGCGCTGCTCCTTCTCCCCCTTCTCTTTTTCGCCACGCCGGCCTTTGCCCAATTGCCTGGCATGGACACACTCGCCGCTCTCGTCGTAAAGCAATTCGATCGCGATGGTGACGGCAACATCGACATCAACGAATGGCAGAACGGCTCCAATGATGGCTTCATCGAGATGGATCGCGATCAGGATGGATTTGTCTCCGAGGCCGAGCTCGATGCGCTCGCGGAGCCGATCAGCGAGGAAGTGGGCAAGTTTGGCGCCGCGGCCAGTATCGTCCTGATCAAAAAGATTCTCTTCACCTTCGATACCGACCACGACCGCCGCGTGAGCAAAGCGGAATACGAGACGGGCTGCACCGCGCTCTTCAAGCTGCTCGATATCAATCACGACAACCTGCTCACCAAATCCGAACTGGCCGACCTTCCCGTTCGCCTCTTTAAGGGTGCAGAGAAGAGGTGAAAGGGAGCGTAAAACAACCGAAATCCAGACGATCGCGGCTTTGGTGATATTGTTGCTATTCAGAGAACGACGTGCCGTGTAACTCCTCGCCTCTACCGCCCTTGCCCGGAACTCACCGGCCCCGCCGTTCACACGATCTTTACATCGATTTAAGGGATACGCGCTTGCATTTCTACGCGGTACGCGCGATGCTGTGCGTCCTTCCCCGGCAAGTGCCGGAACGGAGTGCTTTTCAGAAAGCTGTTCGCTTAAACCCTTGGAGCCGCGTTGTCCGCTCCTCTTGGCGCTAACCCTAACGCGCCCGCAGTGTCTCTTAATATGGCCGTTGAAGATGTAATTGAAACCGAAGGTAAAATCACTTCCGTGCTCGCCGGGACCATGTTCCGCGTCGAACTCGCAAACAAACACAGCGTCCTGGCCCACATCTCCGGCAAGATGCGCAAGCGTTTCATCCGCCTCACCAATGGTGACCGCGTGAAGCTCGAGATGTCGCCCTACGACCTGAATAAGGCGCGCATCGTTTACCGTCTCGGGTAGTTTTCTCGGTTGGCAGTTTCGGATCGGATGGGGAAAGTTCCGATCCATCTCTTTTGTGGGCGTCGAACCGTGTACGGCTCCCAAAAACGGCGACCAAAATCTTTCCTTGCGGTTGGTAGACGCGCTCGACCGTTGCTTACCCGACGGTGAGCCCATGCAATAGGGCCTACGGTCGGTTTTGGTGCGCCTAGGCCCAGCGTTGAGGGGTCGGAATTGAGGTGTATTCGACTGCGGCAGGAGAAAAAGGCGCCTGCACTGGGACGGAGAGGGTTTTCAGGAGGTTTGTTCGCTTTCGCCCCTCCTTACGTGCATCCACTGCGGAGCGTTTATTGCCGGGTTTCAAAAAACAAAATTTTCTTGCGCTCACGCCCGTTTTCGTATCTACTCGACGCCAACACACGAGTTTGGAACCTCACGAGAGGTTTGGTAGATTGCTAGTTGTTTCGTATTCGCGGATTCGTTCGCGGACTTTCAGTGGCAGTTTTAAATCCGATAACCGGAAACAGCCACCCGAGGTCCGCTCTTGTGTAAAAGAAAACAACAACAATATGTCGAACAAACTCTACGTCGGAAATCTTTCCTTCGATACCACCGAAGTTGACCTTCAGGACACCTTTGCCGAAGCCGGCACCGTGACCGAAGTCGCGCTCATGCAGGACAAGTTCACTGGCCGTAGCCGTGGCTTCGCCTTCGTGACCATGTCCTCCGCTGACGAAGCCCAGAAGGCGATCAGCCTCTTCCACGGCAAGACCGTGCAGGGCCGTCCGCTCACCGTGAACGAAGCTCGCCCTCGTGAAGAGCGCAGCGGCGGCGGCGGTGGTGGCGGCGGCGGACGTCGTTCCTTCGGCGGTGGCGGCGGCGGCGGCGGCGACCGTGGTGGTCGTGGCGGCGGCGGCGGCGGCGATCGCGGCGGCTACCAGAAGCGCTACTAAGCCATTCCGACTTGCAGCGGTGCTCTTTGAGCCCCGCTCACGCAAATCTCTCAAAAACGCCCCGGTGAAAACCGGGGCGTTTTTTTTGTCTGCCGTTACCTCCCTCTTCCTGGCGCCGGCCGGAGCGCCGACCAATCCATGCCCCGCGCCGCGCAGAATCGCTCGAAGAATGCGGCATGCCGGGTGAGGACGAGTTCACAGATGATAGCATCATCCACGTAGCCCACGTCCGGGAACACGTCGGGCACCAGGTCGACCTCGGCGATGGCATACAGCAGCGCAAAGTGGATTTCGTTGTCGGCTCTTTCCAGCAAAGGCTCCATCCCCACCACCAGTACGGTCTCGAGAAACTCGAGGCGCCGCGCGAGGAGAGGATGCTTGTCGCGCAAAGTGGCGATCTTGGCCCGCAACTCCGGAATCATCGAGCCGATGTCTCGCCGGCCATCGGACTCGAGCAATCGGACCCCCTCGTCGAGGAAGTTTTCGAAGTCGACACCTTTGTCGGGGATGAATTGCAGCCGGCTACCGAGTCGGAGGCCGACGCTGTTATTGAAGTGATTGATACGTGTAGAGTTCATGGACGGTAAAGGGAGTCAAATAGGGTGATAGGGGAATGGGGGCTGCTGTCCGGCTTAAGCGGAGCGCATTGCGACGTAGCGAGGGCTTTCGGTACGACGTCGCGCCAGTTGCTGGAAGGAACGCCGCTGGATTTCTCCAGTGACCCGCCGCAACACCTTGCCCAAGGCTGCCGCCAGCGTGTGGTCGCGCGCCTCGGCCGCAATGTCGGGACCTGGAGTCACCAAGTGGAGGTGCACGCGGAAGGGCGGGCTGGCGGTGTGA
>JBGGMZ010000078.1:0-6153 GCA_041287745.1 Chthoniobacter sp.
TTTATCCGGAAGTTACTTTTGGCAGCTGCTCTAAATGCTCGCTGGGGATCGAGTTCGCCAACAACCGCCTAGGCACCCGATTCCTTCTTCATCCATCCGCGCGCTTTCCAGCGCCGCCAGGAAAAGCGGCAGGCAAGCCAGGCGGGCACACCGAGCACGAGTGGAAACCAAGCCCGCCGCAGCGGCCACGAGAGCTCCAGCCCATCGCGCAAGAGCACATTATTGTAGTCCGGTTCGCCTGGTAGATACCACGCGGGATAGAGTTGCCCTACCTGGTAGTGCGCCCGGAATTCCTCCGCCACTGCTGGCGTCGGTGCGGTGATATCCTGCTCCTCCGTAAATGCGGAAGTCTCGTGGTGCTCGCCCGGCGTCTCCAGCCGATGCGTGACCACCACTTGATATGATCCTTCCATGCGGACGACCTCCGTCTTCTCTACACGCGTCTGAGCTTCGGTGTAACGATACTTCAGCTTCAACCGCCAGATCAGGCTGCCCGCCAATTGGCAGAAGAGCGAAATGGCCAGCATCAGGACAAGGATGCCACCGAGGAAAAGAACGGTTTCCAAGAGGATTGCTCTCCGATATTTTTGGCGGTTCAAATTCATGGATGGCTCCGGGCGCGGTAGATCGCCACCATAGAGTCCCCGGCTTGGTGAACAAGCGTGAGTAGAAGCGGACGCGTGCGCCTCTTGCAGGCAGGGCAGCTTCTCAGATTTGATAGGCCCGCTGCCGCGTTTTTTGATTTTTCCAATAGCACGCGGAGCCAAGCGTTTGCGTGGCCAGACAGAGGCAAAAGAGGGAAGTGCCTTCTTTTTCTTCCATCTCAGTACTTTCCCGAAAAGAGTTTGTCCGATTGTGGCCCTGTTTTTGCAATAGAGCAGGTATGAACCGCGTTTTTACTTATTCCGCTTCGATCGTCTTCGGCGCCGTGCTGGCGCTGGTCGCTCTCGCTCCGGCCAGCTACGCCGGTTATACCTCCGCCACGCCACCCACCTCCGGCCCGACGGTGCCCGGCAATAAAGCCGCGTTGGATCGCAAGACCGGCATCGCCTTTGCCCCGGAGAATGCCCCGGAATGCATCAAGCGCGCGATCTGGGCGACCAATTACCTGCGCAGCAAACCCTACGTGTGGGGCGGCGGACACGGCAGTTTCTACGTGGATGGCTATGACTGCTCCGGCACTGTTTCTTTTATGCTGCACCATGCAGGCCTCATCAATTCGCCTATCGTCTCGAAGGATTTCCAAGGCTACGGGAGCAACGGCAAAGGCCGCTGGATCACAGTCTACGCCAAGGATGGCCACGTCTTCGCGATCGTCGCCGGTCTGCGTCTCGATACAACTGGGTTCGGCGGGGAGGATGGCCCTCGCTGGCGCCTCGCTGGCCGCCCCGCCTATGGCTTCACCGCCCGGCACCCGGACGGACTGTAAATTTTGTTGTTGGTGGTTTGAATGCAAGGCGTCCGGGAGCACCGCTCCCGGGCGCTTTGTGTTTTTTCGGGATCCCCCGCCTGCTTCAGCGGCGGCAGCAAATGGCCGGGGTAAAATATTCTACGCATCGACTAGCGGTGCGGGATAAGAGATCGACGCTTGCCGCCCACTGCGGCGTTCGCGCAGGCTGGGTGGATGCCCCTCCCAAATGTCTACGCCGTCCAACTCGATATCGTCTGGGAGGACAAGGCGGCGAACTTTCGCAAGGTAGAGGAGATGGTCGCGGCCGCTGCGCCTGCAGCAGGATCGCTGGTCGTGCTACCGGAGATGTTTGCCTGCGGCTTTTCGATGAATCTCGTGATCACTCGACAACATGCCGACAGGGAGGATGAAACCTTTCTGGCCGGCCTGGCGCAGAAGCATGGCGTGTTCGTAGCGGCGGGAGTCGTGAGCGCGGGTGCAGCCGAAATGGGACGAAATGAGGCCGTGGTCTTTTCACCGGAAGGAAAGCTGCTCGCACGGTATGCCAAAATCCATCCCTTCAGCCTCGGCGGCGAGGCGCAGGGTCACGAGCGCGGCACGGAGATCGTGACTTTCCCGTGGGGCGGTTTCGTCGTCGCGCCGTTTGTCTGCTACGACCTGCGCTTTCCGGAGATCTTCCGTGCGGCGGCGCGCAAGGGGGCGGATTTGCTGGTGGTGATGGCCCTTTGGCCGGTGAAGCGGCAGCAGCATTGGCTCACGTTGCTGCAGGCACGCGCGATCGAAAACCAAGCTTACGTGGTGGGCGTGAATCGCGTCGGCGGTGAGCCGGAGTTGCTTTACGCAGGCCGCAGCGTGGTGATCGATCCGCATGGCGTGAGCATCGCGGATGCGGGTGAGCGCGAGCACATCCTCTCCGCCTTGATCGAGCCAGAGATCGTCACTGCGTGGCGGCGCGATTTTCCAGCCTTGCGCGATGCACACTGGCCGGCGTCTTGAACTTCCTTTTTCTCCTATGAATTCCTCCCCTGCTCCTCTCCCTGGCATCCGGCAATTTGACCTCACTGGCCGCACCGCGCTCATTACCGGCGGTTCCAAGGGCCTCGGCCTCGCCATGGCCGCCGGGCTCGCTTCCGCCGGGGCGGATGTCGTGCTGCTGAGCCGGCATCTCGATGAAGCGCAGGCGGCGGCCGCGCAGGTTGCGGCGGACTTCGGCCATCGCGCGCTCGGTCTCGCGGCCGATGTGGCCTCGGCCGAGGGAGTGGAAGCCGCGGTGCGGGAGGCGGGCAAGGTGGACATCCTCATCAACAGCGCGGGCATCAATATCCGCGGCCCGATCGATCAACTCACGCCGGAGCAATTCCGACAGGTGATGGAGATCAACGTCACCGGGTCCTGGCTTTCCAGCCGCGCGGTGCTGCCGCAGATGAAAGAGCGCGGCTGGGGCCGCATCATCAATCTGGCCAGCGCCCTCGGTCTCGTGGGTCTGGCCAATCGCACGCCCTACACGGCGAGCAAAGGCGCAGTGGTGCAGATGACACGGGCGCTCGCCCTGGAGGTGGCTGGCCATGGTATCACCGTCAATGCGCTCTGCCCCGGACCGTTTCTCACCGACATGAACGTGCCGATCGCGGATACCGAGGAAGGGAAGAAATTCATCGTCGGCGCGACGGCGTTGAAGCGCTGGGGTGAGCTGCGCGAGATCCAAGGCTCGGCCATCTTCCTGGCCAGCGATGCCGCGAGCTACGTGACAGGCGCCATGCTGGCGGTGGATGGCGGCTGGACGGCGCAATAGGCGTCGAGCTTTTCGCCACTTTCCAACGCGGGTCGACAATAGTGACGCGCTGAGATAGATTCCCAAGTGACTGCAATTCCCGAAACGATCGGCCGAAAGCTCAAGCTCTTTCAGCAGGCAGACCCGTTAAAGCAGTGGTATTCGCTGGGTGAAATGCGCTTCTGCGCGAAGTGCGAGCACCTCTTCACCGGATATGACATCAAGCTCACGCTCGGCAAGGACGAGCGGGTGCACTTCCACTGCCCCACGTTGAACTGCAAGGGCACTTGGGAGGATTGGCAGTATCCGAACCTGCATCTTTAGGTAGTGCAGGGGGTAGAGAGCATTTGCGACCTGCGGAGCTTTCAGCCTCCGCTGCGTACAGTCCGGCTTACTCTATCGTCTCTGCCGCATTGATCGCATCAATCAGCTTGCGGAAGCGTCCGAAATTCTTCCGCTTCGGTGTGAGGATCAGTCGCGGGAGATTTTGGAGATCCGGTTCGTTGTGCTCCTCCGGCAAGGCGACGCCTTGCGTGACTTTGTTGCCGCCGAGCACATCGTCGAAGGCAGCATTGATGAGGTCGATCGCATTCTCGGTGAGTTTGCGCCGCACCCGGATGACCATCTTCTGCCCGACCCAGCGGTAACTATGGTAATGCTTGTAGAATTGGGCGATCTCCGCGATCGCCTCACTCACGCTGTTGCACATTTTGAACAGGGAGAAGTCGTCGTCCGAGATGAGCCCAAGACGGAGCAGATGCTCCTCGAGGAAGTGGATCCACGTCTTCCAATAAGTGCCGCCCGGGCGGTCGACCATCACCACAGGGATGATGCGCGCCTTGCCCGTCTGCATGAGCGTGAGCACCTCGAAGCCTTCATCCATTGTGCCGAAGCCGCCGGGGAAGAGCGCCACCGCGTGGGTCTCCTTCAGGAAATTCAGTTTGCGAGTGAAGAAGTAGTTGAAATTGATGAGCTTGGGGTCGCCGTGGATCGTTTCATTGGCCCGCTGCTCGAAAGGCAGGCGGATATTCAGGCCGAAGCTATTCTCGCGGCCGGCCCCGCGCTGGGCGGCGCCCATGATGCCATCGCCGCCCCCCGTAATGGTCATGTAGCCGAGCTCCTCGTGCATTCGTCGGCTGAATTCCTCGGCCGCCTGGGCCTCCGGTTCGGTAGCCTTGGTGCGCGCGGAGCCGAAGACGACCACCTTGTGCACGTGGCGATACGGCGCGAAGACGCGGGCGGCGTAGCGCAGTTCCTTCAGGGAACGGTTGAAAAGCTTCAGGTCGGCCGTGGTCGTCTGGTCGCGCCCCATCTTGAGCGCGGTGATGATCATTTCCTCGATGAGCTCGCAGGACTTCGTGCACTCCCACTCGCACACGAGCTCTTTGATCAATTCGTCCGTTTTCGGGCTGCCTGTGGTCTGGGTCTTGTTTGGTGTGGCGGAAATGCCGCCGGCGGTAAAATCCTGCATTGGGGAAGATGGGAGTTGAGCGAAAGGTCCGGGCCGGTTACAAGCCCCGTCCGCTTTTTACTTTCGCTCCGTCCATTCGAAACCTCAACTTTCCCCACCTCGCGAATCCCATGATCGTCGTTATCCGCCCCAATACTCCTCGTCCGCAAATCGATGAAGTCATCGCCGAAGTCCAGAAACTCGGCTACGACCCGCGGCCTATCTTTGGCACGGAGCAGACGGTCATTGCGGCCATCGGCGACGAGCGCACACATCACACCCTCATGTCCCTCACCGCAATGTCGCAGGTGGAAAAAGTCATCCCGGTCCAGAAGCGGCACAAGCTGGTGAGCCGCGAATCCCACGCGAACGATACCGTGGTGGACGTGGACGGCGTAAAGATCGGCGGCAACTCGCCCTTCTGCCTCATGGCCGGCCCTTGCTCCGTAGAGAGCGAGGAGCAGCTCATCAGCACCGCAAAGGCCGTGAAGGCGGCGGGCGCCACGATCCTGCGCGGCGGCGCTTTCAAGCCCCGCACTTCGCCCTACGAATTCCAAGGCCTCGGCAGCGAAGGTCTGCGCCTGCTCTCCATGGCGAAGAAAGAGACCGGCCTCAAGATCATCACCGAGGTGCTCAGCGAGCGCCATGTGGATGAAGTGGCCAGCCATACCGACATCCTGCAGATCGGCGCGCGCAATTCGCAGAACTTCCAGCTCCTCATCGAGTGCGCCAAGACCGGCAAGCCGATCCTCCTCAAGCGTGGCCTGAGCCAGAAGGTCGAGGAATGGCTGCTCGGCGCGGAATATCTGCTGGCCCATGGCAACAACAAGGTCATGTTCTGCGAGCGCGGCATCCGCACTTTCGAGACCTACACGCGCAACACCCTCGACCTCGCCGCCGTGGCGGTTGCGAAGAAGGAATCGCACCTGCCGGTGATCGTCGATCCCAGCCAGGGCTGCGGCCGCGCCGATCTCGTGCGCGCTCTCTGCAAGGGCGCAGTCGCCATGGGCGCAGACGGTCTGCTCATCGAAGTGCACCCGCATCCCGCCGAAGCTCTCAGCGACGGCGCGCAACAGGTCGACTTCAGCGGCTTCCAGCAGCTCGTGAAGGACCTGCAGCCGCTGCTCGGCGCGATGGGCCGCGCGTAAGAGACTGCGGCATCCTCCCCAGTGTCATCTTGAGCGGAGTGTAACGCAGTCGAAAGATCCCGCCGAATAGCGCGCAATCATCGCCTGTCAGCCAAAGCCTGCTGCCAAATGCATGAGCGACAGCCCTGAGACACGGTCACCCAGAGCCTTTGCCTGGAGGTCGCCGCTTGGCTGCACCGCGATCTTCGCCGTCGTTCTATTGATCGCCCTCGTGCCCGCCTACAATATAATGAACCGCGGTCCAGCCCATGGTCATGCTAAAGCGCGCGTGGCGGTGCAAAGCGTGAAGGCAGCGCTCAACCAATACCGCAGTGAGTACGGAGCATTCCCCCCCTCGGAAAACATCCTGCCAGCCTTGCGCGGACAGAATCCC